>NZ_JBFAJO010000061.1:0-55940 GCF_040655255.1 Kitasatospora sp. NPDC050463 | reverse complement strand
GCCGCGCGCGCCCGCGGGCACCTACCCACCCCCCCCGGCCCGCTCCTCGATCGAGGAGCGGGCCGGGGGTCGGGGCGGGCCGGGGCGCTCGCGGCGGCGCGGGCGGCCGTTACCGTCGCGATCCCACCACGGCGTACAGCACGGTGCCGGTCACCAGCAGGCTCAGCGCCGTCCAGGTGGCCACCGTGGTGCCGGGCGGCATGAGCATCCACCCCAGCACCTCTCCCACCCGGCCGGCCGGCACCGTGCCGAAGAGGATGATCCCGAGCCAGCCGGTCGGCAGGGCCCACGCGTACTGCGCCCCGCACACCGTCGCCCCGAGCGCGGCCAGGCCGACCATGCCGGCGCTGTCCCGGGCGACGACCGCGGCGGGAGCGAGCTCAGGGCCGGCCGCCTGGACCGCCAGCAGCGCCGCACCGGCGACCGTGCCGATCAGCAGTACGTGCGCGGCCCGGCGGGGTATCCACCGGATCGCGGCCGTCCGGTCCAACGCGGCGTCCTGCCCGCCGAGCCCCAGGGCGGCGGCCGCCACGTTCGCGGTGAGCACCAGGACCACGGTCGACAGGTCCATCGGGCCCTCGCCGCTGCCCGGCGCGAGGGACCACAGGACCAGTGCGGTGAGCGTGACCACGGCGGCCGACACGGGCACCTGGCGTGAACGTGCGTACAGCGTCAGCCATCTCATCAGGACGCCTCTCCCACCAGGGCCGAGAACGGGTCACCCGGCACGCAGGAGAGGGAGTCGGCGTGCACCTCGGCCATCCGCGCGCGTTGCTCGGCCGGCGACAGCGCCGTCAGCTTCTCCCAGGCCGCATCGGCCCTCGCCCATGCCCTGCGCGAGTACTCGTCGGCCTCCTTCGGCTCCAGCGGTTCGAGGCGGGGCTCACCGAGGGCCCAGCTCGCGGCGAGGCTCTGGGCGGCGACATCGCCCAGTCCCCCACCCTCCCGGGCGTTGTGTCCGTAGCAGTTCGGTGCCAGGCCCTGGGCGACCAGGACGCGGGTCAGGTCCTTGCCCGTCGCACGGCCCATCAGTGTCTCGTCGAAGTCGACCAGCACCACGTCGGCGGAGAGCGGGCGGTTCTCGCCGAGCGCACGCAGTGCGGTGTCCTCCCGCACCGAGCCCGGCGCCTTGTCGCCCAAGGCCTCGTGCAAGAGGCGCAACGCCTCCTTGCCGTGCGGCGCCAGCTCCGGCAGGCGGTACCGGTTCGCCTCCGTCACGCACACCGGGCCATCGCAGACCAGGGTCGCGGCGGCCCGGTCGACGACGTAGGTGTCGCGCGGCTGGGCCGGCAGGACCAGCAGGGCCAGGGCCGCGCCGGCCAGGACGGGTGCCAGCGCGAGCAGACGGGTCCGGCGGGTCGCGGCCACCAGCAGCGCGAAGCCGGTGGCGAGCAGACCGAGCAGCCAGAGCGCCTGACCGACGTGCACGGAGCCGGACAGGGTCAGCAGCATCTCCCGCGGTTCCGGGGGCACGGGTGACAGCAGGGCGAGCCGGTTCGGCGCTCGGCTGGCCGGCCGTTCCCCCTCGACGACCGTCCGCAGCAGGCCGTTCAGCACCACGAGGACGACCAGCACCAGGGCCGGCGGGGTGAGCGCGAAGGGCAGGGCCCGCGCGACGCCCATCCCGAACACGGCGCCCGCGACCAGGGCCAGCACCGCCACCAGCGAGATCGGCAGCCAGCCGAAGGGCAGGTAGGTGGTGTCACCGAGGGCCACCTGGATGCCGCCCACGAGGACGAGGAGGCCGAAACCCGCCACCAGCGCGAGCGCCGTCGCACCGGCCGGCAGTGCCGCACGGCGCCAGGCCGGGCGCGGCGTGGTCATCAGCAGTTCACCCATCCGCGAACGGGAGTCGCGCAGCCCGTACAGCGCCCCGAGGCCCACCACCAGCGGCCACCAGAAGCCCAGCAGGTACCGGGTCCACAGGGCCATGGGGGTCCACTGGGCCGTCCACCCCGTGGTGCCCTGCCACCAGACCCCGTTGATCAGACAGAGGACCGCCAGACTGCACCCCAGGACGAGGATGCCTCCCCACGGGGCGGCCGAGCGCCTCAGCTCGGTCCGCAGCACACGTCCGTTCACCAGGTGCCCCCCGGCCGCTCGGAGTTGCTGAGCAGCGCCGAGTAGCCGCGCTCCAGAGGGCTGTCGCCCGGGTACTCGGAGGTGCCCGCCGCGGCCAGGACCTCCGGTGGGCCCTGGAAGACGAGCCGGCCGTCCGCGAAGAGCACCACGTCGGAACAGGCGGCCGCGACGTCCTCGACCAGGTGGGTGGAGACGACCACACAGGTGTCGCGGCCCAACTCCTGGAGCAGCTCACGGAAGCGCAGCCGCTGTGCCGGGTCCAGGCCGACCGTCGGCTCGTCCAGCAGCAGCAGCACGGGGTCGTTGACGATGGCCTGGGCTATGCCGGCCCGTCGCACCATGCCGCCGGACAGGGTCTTCATCCGCTGGTCGGCGCGGTCCGCCAGGCCCACCCGTTCCACGGCCCGCTGGACGGCCGCGGGGATGTCCGCCTTCGGGACCTCCTTCAACCAGGCCATGTACTCGACGAACTCGCGCACCGTGAAGCGCTTGTAGTAGCCGAACTCCTGCGGCAGGTAGCCGATCCGGCGGCGCAGCGCCCGGTGGTCGCCGATCCCGCCCGCGGAGCTGCCGAGCAGCTCCAGTTCGCCCCCGGCGGGGCGCAGCACGGTGGCCAGCGCCCGGATCAGGGTGGTCTTGCCCGCACCGTTGGGCCCCAGGAGGCCGTGGGTTCCGGTGCCCAGGGAGAGGTCGAGCCCGTCGACGGCCATCTTCCGCCCGGCCCGGACCCTCAGGCCGGCGGCCCGGACCTCCCAGGCGTAGGTCTTCGGCGCGGTGTCGACCGCGCTCGTCGTGGGTGTCATGCGGTGGGTCCTTCCGAGGGTCAACATGGGTTTCGAAGCATTGCGCTGGGCTTTGCGGCGTCGCGCCGGGTCCTCACAGCGTCGAGTACGCGTTTCTGCGGGCGATCACGGCGCCGACACCGAGGGCGAGGAGCAGTCCCCACAGGGGCAACCGGTCCGGCTCCAGGGCGAGGGGGACGCGACCGGTGGCCCAGGCCGGTCCGACGATGACGGCGCCCCAGACGGCCACCAGCGCGGCGGCGGCGCGGCTCACGCCGACGACGCTGCCCAGTGCGAGGGCCGTGGAGGTGAAGACCAGCGAGGGCAGCAACCACTGGGCGGCCGTCATGGCACCGGTCAGCCACCCCTCCACCAGGAGTCCGGGCAGGGCCACGAGGAGGACCGCCGTGGTGCGTCGGAGCAGCAGGGGCAGACCGGCCCGGGCGGTCGAGGCCGTCAGTTCGTACATCGGATCCAGGCCCCGCGACCACGAGGCGGCGACACCGCACAGCGGCAGCACGGGCGCGACCAGCAGCACGGGCGAGGCGTCACCGAAGAGCGACGGCGGACCGGCCACGTCCAGCACCAGCGCCACCACGACCACCGTGACGATCATGGCCAGCCACGGGGCCATCGCCGGTGTCATCCAGGCCGACACCCACCTCGGGCGGTACCGCCGCGCGGGCGCCCTGACGGCGGCGTCCAGCTGCGGTTCCAGGCCGGCCCGGACGGTGTCGACGAGCGCGGCGATGCCGGGCACCCCGGTCTCCACGGCCGTCGACAGGCGGCCGCGGCACGTCGCGCAGGTCTCCAGATGGGCCTCCAGCGCCCACACCGTGTCCGCGGCCATCGTCGTGTCACCGCGTGCGTACTCGTCGATCAACCGCATCGACGCATGGTCCGCGCTCATGCCATCGCCTCCCGCATCGCGATCCGGGCCCGTCGGGCACGGGTCTTGACCGTGCCTTCGGGCAGTTTGAGCAGGATGGCCGTCTCCCGGACGGAGAGCCCGTCGAGCACCATGGCCTGCAGCACCTGTCGCAGTTCCGGCGCCAGTTGCCGCAGGGCGTCGCCGACGTCGCCGCCGACGGTCCGCGCGAGCACCTCGTCCTCCGCCGCGGGCACCACGGCCGACCCGGCGGCGGCGACCGGCGGTTCGGCGTGGTGGGCGCGGCGCCGGAACGCGTCGACGAGGCGGCGCGCCGCGATCGTCCACAGCCACCCGACGGCCGACCCGCCGACCGCACTCCCGGCGAACGCGCCGGCCGCGCGCCACACCGCCAGATAGGTCTCCTGCATGACCTCGGCGACGATCTGCTCGTCCGCGCAGCGACGGCGCAGCCGCACCGCCAGCCACGGCGACGTGCGCCGGTACAGCTCGTCGAACGCCCCGCGGTCACCCTTGGCGACCAGCCGGAGGAGGCGTTCCTCGTCCAGCTGGTCCAGTGCTCTCCTGCGTGATCTCACACCAGCCAGACGACGGATCCGGCGCGCAGGTTCTGCATCTGAAGTGATCTGCGCCACAGGGGCGGATGTGGAGGTTTGCGCGGCGTCGGGCCCCTGGGAGCCGCCGCACCCAACCCCCTTTCAGCGGGAGCGATCCGAGTCAGCGTCAGCGGGAGCAGCGGCCTGTGGGGCGCGGCCGGGACCGGGAGCGGGACCGGGACCGGCTCGGGACGCCCTCTCCGCTTGCCCGCTCAGCCCCGCAGCGCGGTTTCGAGCCGGTCGCGGAACGCGTCCAGCCTGCTGCGGCCGGGGACGAAGACCGGCATCTGCCGCACGATGTCCGCGACCGCCTGCGGCGCGTGCTCGATCGCCAGCCGGAGCTCCTCGTCCCCCACGCCGGTGTCGCCGTCCGCCGCCAGCTCACGGGCGAGCGCCGCGTACATCGCCGGCGCGAGCGCGTGCTTCGCCTGGTGCGGGGTGGCGATCGGGTGGATGTAGGGGCTCGCCGCCGCGTAGCCCGCGGCGCGGGCGGCCGCCGTGGCGACCGGGTCGCCCACCTCCCGGGCGGCCGCGAGGGCCGCGACGGCGACCGAACGCAGCCCGGCCGTCCGCCTCCCGTCGCGGGTGAAGACCCGGATGCCCTCGACGGCCTCACGGGGGCGGGGGTCGGCCGGGGACTTCGCCTCGAACAACGGCAGCACCCGCTCGGCACAGTCGGCCGCCCAGGCTCCGAGAAGTCGCCGGTCTTCGTCGCTGATGGTCACCGTGTCCACCCGCCCATCCTGCCCGCTGCGGCCGCCCCTGTCGCCACCGGTCTCCGGGGCCGAACGGGGCCCGGCGGAACCGGGCAGGGGCCTCAACGCCACGCGTGGCGGATCTTCAACCGTCCCATCCCCATCGCCCCGGAGATCCGGATCGTCGGCCCGCCGACCGCCGCCGGGCCGGAGCGCCGCCCGGGCCGCCGGTACCGCGTGTCCTTCCACCCGGCGCGCAGCGCCTCGAACTCGACGGTCGAGTCCCGAGGAACCGTGATCCTGGCCCTGCCGGTGCCGAGTTGCAGCTCGATGTCGACAACCGGATGCTCGATCACCGCCCGGGAGAGGTCCAGATGCACCCGGCCGAGTGCGGATTCGACCTTGAGGAACCGAGGCACCCGCCACACACCGCGCCGCTTGATCCGCCCACTGACGGCACCGATCGTGGACGCGGTTCCCGCGGGCTCCGCCGGGAGCGAGCCGAGGGCCTCGACGAGTTCGCCGTGCGTGGTGGCGGTGAGGGCCTGATGCAAGCGCGCATCCATCTCCTCGTGCGAGAGATGCCCTTCGGCATAGGCCTCCTGAAGACGCCGCACGCCCGCGTCACGGTCGCCTTCGCCGATCCGTCGCGGCAGGTCTTCCGGCAGAGATGTCATCGTCTCACTGTAGTGCCGTGCCGAGGATCCGAGAACGCCACATCCCTTGGCAGGCAAGGCATTCGACGGGAACAGCCGCCCCGTCGTCACGCCGGACCGATCGCCGGACGCACGCCACTCGCCGACGGCAGCACTCGGGGTCGACAGCCGGGACCCGAACCGGTGCGGGCCGGTCCCGGCCGCGACAGGTCGACGCCCGCCCGCGTCGTGTCGGGCCCCTCGGCAAGCCTGACGACCGGACCGACGAACGGTGATCGAACTGGATGTCGAGGCCCGACCGGACCTCGACGACGCCGTCTCGCCCTTCCGACCTGCGGGTCTGCCGGACCGCCGGCGAACGGCCGGTGACGCTGCGGCAGAGCGACGCCGGTCGGGGCACCGGTGGATTGGCGGGCACCGGGCCGGATCGAGTAGGTGTGGGTGTCCGATGGTCGCACTACGCAGGGCACGGGGAGCATCCGCCGATGGGCAGTACGGGAAAGCGTGCGAACCCGACCCCGGTGACCAACCGGGTCTCCGGCCACGCGACCGTGCACGGCCACGTGTTCCAGGCCCAGCACATCAGCGTCACCGTGGTCGGCCCGGGGCCGGGTACAGGCCTTGACCCCGAGCCGGTCATCTCGTCGCCGCACCCGCCAGGGCCCGACCACGTACCACGGCCGGCATCGCGCAAGGCCCCCGTGGGGAGCCGGAAGGAGCCCGGCCGCAAGCGCCCCGCACGGGCGTGGGGGCCGGTCCCCATCGGCACCCGGGCGGGCCAGGACAGGTCCGAACTGCCCCCGGTCCACCAGCCGTTGATCCTGGACGGCTCCCTCGTGGTGCGTGAGGGAACCCGTCTCCACGTCCTCGACTCCGGCGACGGGCACCGGCGGTCCCTCGTCATGGCCGCGACCGACTCCAGCCCCCACCTGGGCACGGGACAACTCTGCTTCCAGGGACTGAACCGGCAGGTCAACACGGTCGATCTGCACACCAGACGGCAGCATCGCTGGAGCCCCCACCTCACGCTCCACGACGGCAGGACGAGCGTCGCCGGCGGGACCGTCCTCACGGTCGGCCCGGACGGCCTCGTCGTGGCGATGGACCTGCGCCGAAGGGAACGGCGCTGGACCATGACGGGAATGGCCTGTCACATCGTCTCCGCGCCACGAGCAGCGGCTGGTCACGTCTACGCGCTTGGGTCCAGGGCGCCCGGTACCGGACGCGGCCCGGACTGCCTGGCGGCACTGCACGAGGAGGACGGGAGCGGGCACTGGCTGTACCCGACGGCCGCACCGCTGTCCAAGGTGTGGTCGGTGTCCACCCGGACCGTCCACGTGATCGAGACGGTGTCGCCACACCTCCGCCTCGCCGCCGTCGACGCGGCGACCGGCTCCCTGCGATGGAGATCCGCGTGGTTCGAGGGCGCACCCGCGGACCTCACGGTCGCGGGTGACACGGTCTTCCTGCGCACCGAGGACCGTCAACTGCACGCCGTGGCGGCCGAGGACGGCCGGACCAGATGGAGCGCCCCCGACATCACCTGCCCGCCGACCGTGGCGGAGGGCCTCGCCCTCCTGGTCGCGCACGCGAACACGCTCACCGCGGTGGAGCCGGCCACCGGGCACAGGGTGTGGCCCGACAGACCGAAGAAGGGGACCCTGCTCGTCGCGCCCTTCGTCACGGACGGAACCGTCCACACCATCGGGCACACCGGTCTGACGACCAGGAACGCGGCGACCGGGCGAGCACTGTGCCCGTCCTACCCCATGAGCCTGGGCCCGAACGGCACGCCCGCGCTGCTCGACGGGGTCCTCTACTTCACCAACGGGCGCCGCGAGGTCGAGGCCGTCTCCCTGGGCTGATCTCCCCGACGGACCCCACTTCCGGTGGCCCCGGCGCCCCGGCCCGGCGGACAAGCTCGGTCATAGCCGCACGCCAACGCCCAACCCGGCCGGAACGCCCGGGAATCCGACCGTCACCAGCCGAACGGGGAAACCGGGACAGCCTTGAACCCTCCCCCGCCGCGACGACCGGCCCCCTGTCCACCGCCGCACGCCGCCCATGTCCCCGCTGAACCCGCTGAACCCCGCCACCACTCAAGCTACTCGACCGAGTTCGGGCGTCGAACGACCGCACCGGGTGCGACAATGGCCGCCAAGCTTCGGCCGACTTCTCCTCGGGGTGGAACTGTTGAGCGCCGCACGAGCGGTCGTCACGGCGAGCGCGTCGTGACCGAACCGAATCGACCGATCACCGCTTCGGGCCACCGCGCAGTTGCGGCCGAGTCCATCGGTGCGGCCTTCAGCGGCGACGTGCACGTCGCACTGCCCGCCGATGTCCTCAACGCCGCCCGGGACATCGTCGCACCGCCCGGTGCCGGCAACCTCGCACCCCGGCCGATCTGCATCGGCCGCGACGACGAGCTCACGTGGCTGCGCCGCGTCCTCACGA
The DNA here is from genome assembly GCF_040655255.1 of Kitasatospora sp. NPDC050463. NCBI lineage: Bacteria > Bacillati > Actinomycetota > Actinomycetes > Kitasatosporales > Streptomycetaceae > Kitasatospora > Kitasatospora sp. NPDC050463. The sequence continues at coordinate 47,786 of NZ_JBFAJO010000061.1, read as the reverse complement.
CCGACGGCGGCACGGCCGTCAGCCAACCACCGACCGTCCACGGCCTCGGGGGCATCGGCAAGACCACCCTCGCCCTGATGTACGCCCACCGGCACCGCCAGGACTACGCGCTCATCTGGTGGGTCAACGCCGAATCCCCCAACCGGATCGAACAGTCCCTCGCCGCCCTCTCCGTCCTTCTCTATCCCTCCTGGGCCGGCAAGGCCACCGAGAAGGAGTGCGTCGCCTGGGCCACAGCCTGGCTCCACTGGCACCCGCGCTGGCTGCTCGTCTTCGACAACGCCGAAGCCCCGCGAGACCTCGACCCCTACATCGGCGCGCTCGCCGGTGGCCACCACCTCATCACCACCCGCCGCACCACCGGCTGGCCACGCTCCATCCCCACCTACGAACTCGGTGCGCTCGCCCCCGACCGAGCCGCCGAACTCCTCCTCACTCTCTCGATGGGAGACCGCACACCCGGCCCCCGTGAACGGCACGACGCCGCGACTCTCGCCGCCGAGTTCGGCTACCTGCCGCTCGCCCTGGACCAGGCCGGCGCCTACCTCGCCGAACACCCGACCGTCACCATCGACGCGTATCGCCGAAGCCTCGACACCAAGCTCCACAAGGCCGCGGACGGGACGGACCCCGAACGCACCATCGCCAGGATCTGGGCCCGCACGGTACAGACCCTCCACAATCGCAACCCGCTCGCCGTCACCCTTCTGAGCACCCTCGCGTGGCTGGCACCCGACGGCATCCCCGTCGCACTCCTCCGACACTCCGTCGACGAGGAGGAGGCCCTGCACGACGCGCTCGCGCTGCTCCGTACCTACAGCATGATCACCCTCACCCGCGAGAGCGTCAGCGTCCACCGCCTCGTGCAGACCGTTCTGCGCACGGCCCCCGACCATCCCGGCCGCGCCGAAGCCGAACTCGCCCTCAGCAGGGCCTTCGACGCGCTCGCCGACCCCGGGGACACCCCCGCCCCCGACTGGGACGCGCTGATACCCCACTTGTCAGCCCTGGCCGCCACCACCCCTCCCCACCGCCACCGCGACGACCCGGCAAGTGGTCACTACGACACCGCGGCAGGCTACTTGCGTCGATCGGGCCGCGAAGCCGACGCCATACCCCTGTTGGAGGCGGCCGTCGTTCACCGCCAGCGGATTCTCGGAACCAGCCACCCCGACACGCTGACCAGCCGCAACGACCTCGCCACCGCTTACCACGCGGCCGGCAACCTCGCCCACGCCATCCCCATCCACGAATCCACCCTCGCCCGGCGGACGCAGGCTCTCGGCAGCACCCACGCCGACACGCTGACCAGCCGCAGCAACCTCGCTTTCGCCTACCTGGAGACAGGAGACCTCAAACGTGCCGTCCCGCTCTTCGAGGTCGCACTCAGCGAGTCCGAGCGGGCCTCAGAAGCCGACCATCCCGACGTTCTGAGCAGCCGCAACAACCTCGCCACCGCCTACCAGGTAGCGGGCGACCTCCAACGCGCGGTCATCCTGCACCAAACGAACCTCGCCCTGTCCGAACAGGGACTCGGCCGCACCCACCCGCACACTCTGACCTACCGCAACAACCTCGGCATCGCCCATCAGGCAGCGGGCAATCTCGACCATGCCGTCCCGCTGCTGGAAGAGGCGCTCCGGCAATCCGAGGAAGCCCTCGGCGACACCCACCCCGACACGCTGACCAGCCGCAACAACCTCGCGACCGCCTACCAGGCGGCAGGTGACCTTCAACAGGCCGTCATCCTTCTCGAAGCCACTCTCGTCCAACGCGAGCAACTCCACGGAGACACCCACCCCCACACCCTCACCACCCGCAACAACCTCGCCCGCGCGTACGCCTCCGCCGGGTATCTCGCACGTGCCGTCCCACTCCTGGAATCCACACTTGCCCGCCGCGAGAAGGTGCTCGGCCAGCTCCACCCCCACACCCTCACGAGTCGCAACGACCTCGCCCACGCGTACGCCACAGCCGGCGACCTCGAACGCGCCATCCCGCTCTACGAAAACACCCTCGCCCAACGCGAACAACTCCTCGGAGACACCCACCCCCACACCCTCACCACCCGCAACAACCTCGCCCACGCGTACACCTCGGCCCGCGACCTCGAACGCGCCATCCCGCTCTACGAAAACACCCTCGCCCTGGCCGAAGAGACCCTGAACCCCACCCACCGCCTGATCCTCACCACCCGCAACGACCTCGCCCACGCGTACACCTCGGCCGGCGACCTCGAACGCGCGATCCCGCTCCTCGCCGCCGCTCTCACCGTGGCCGAACAGCTCCTCGGCCCCACCCACCCGGACACCTTGGCCGGCAGGGACAGGCTGGTCGCCGCACGGGCCCGGCACGACGCGAGCCGCGTCCCGCGCCGCTGGTGGCGACGGCGGGGGAACACACCCGTCCAGTCGGGCTGATCCGGCACCACGACGGTCCACAGGGCTGGAGCGCAGGCTCCCCGCCTGACCGAATTCGTGATCAGCTCCCCCCGGGTCACCCCGCCGGGGACGTGACCGACCGGTGTCGCGCGCGGTAGGCGCGGGGCGTGGTGCCGGTGGACCGGGAGAAGTGCTGCCGCAGGCTCGCGGCCGACGTGAACCCGGCCAGGGCCGCCACCCGCTCCACCGGCTCGTCGGTCTCGCTGAGCAACTCGCGGGCCCGGTCCAGCCGCAGGCGCAGCAGGTAGCGCGGCGGGCTGACACCGGCCTGGGCGCGGAAGCGGCGGTTGAGGCTGCTGACGCTGATCCCGGCGTGCGCGGCGATGTCGGCGGGGGTCAGCGGGAGGTGGAGGCGGGCCTTCAGCCAGCGCAGGGTCGGTTCGATGCCCGCACTGCCCGCGAGTTCGCGGTCGATGTCCTCCTGGACGCGGTCCGCGTGCCGGAGCAGCGGCGTGAGGAGCTCCCTGGACGTCTCACCGGCCGTCCGTTCGCCGTGGTCCTGCGCCAGCAGGCGCAGGCAGACGTCCATGCCGCCGAAGATCCCGGCGGAGGTGAGGAAGGGGCCGTCGGCCACCACCGCCCCGGCCGGGTCGACCTCGATCCGGGGGTGCAGCCGCGCCAGTTCCTCGGTGTGACGCCAGCCGGTCGTGGCACGCCGGCCGTCGAGCAGACCGGTGGCGGCGAGCGTGAACACCCCCGTGCCGACCGCGCCGATCCGGCTGCCCCGGGCAGCGGCGGCCCGCAGCGCGTCGACGATCCCGGGCGGCGGCTGCGCCCGGGATCCGCCGTGACCCGGCACCAGCACGATGCCGGCGTCGGCGAGGCCCTCCAGCCCGTGCGGGACGGCAATGGGCAGCGGCGCCGGCAGCCCGATCCCCAGGGGGCCGGGGCCGGCGCACAGCCGTACCTCGTAGGCGACGCCCGGGTGCTCGCGCGCGGCCGTCCCGAACACCAGCCCCGGGGTGGTGAGGTGGTGTCCGGGCAGCCCGTCGGGCACGAGAACGGCGATTACCGACATACCCGGAATGTAGTCGAAAGCGGGCTCAGGACCCCGGTCCCGCCCCCACCGGAGCGAGGGCCGGACCGGGGCGCGACCCGCCGCCCGCCGTCCGCCGTCAGTCGCCCGTCGTCAGTCGCCCTGGTGGATCGTCCTCCAGATCCAGCTCGCGTACGCGGGGACGCTGGTGTAGAGACCGGGGCCCGTCGAACAGGTCGGGTCCGTGTCCCCGTCGCCCGAGGTGGCGCCGACCAGCTCCCAGCGTCCGCCCCTGCCCTTCTGGAGCTGCGGGCCGCCCGAGTCCCCGAAGCAGGCCATGGCGCCCGGCACCTGGCTGACCGTGCAGAGGCGCAGCCACCCCGCGCGACCGGGGGCGCACTCGTCGACGGCTCCCCGACGGGTCTCCAGTTGCTGGAGCCGGTCGGCGAACTCGGCGTTCTGCGGGACGTCCACGTCGGCGACGCTGCCGAAGCCGAGCAGCCGGGTCGGGGTGCCGGGCGGGGCCGCCCGGTCGGCGATCTTGACGGGCTGCTCGGTCACCGGCCGGTCCAGCCTGATCAGCGCGAGATCGTCCTTGTTGGCGCCGCCCCCGCCCGCGCCGATCGCGTAGCCGGGGTGGGTGACCGTCCGCTCGATGGCGCGGACGGTGCCGCCGGACTTGCGGTGCTCCGAGCCGATGCGGACGGTCCCGTCCAGGACCACGCCGACCTCGGGCCGGGTGTCGACGCAGTGGCCTGCCGTCAGCACCCACTGCGGGTGGATCAGGGTCGCCCCGCAGACGCCGTCGAGCAGACCCGCCGTCGGAGCCGTCATCGGGATCGAGGCCATGAAGGGGTAACGCCCGGTGGCGTCCTGCCCGTTGACGATGGCGCCGGCACTGCCGGTCATGGCGGTGGCGCACACCGTCGCGGCCAGGGCAACGGTGGCGACACGCGCCGCCCGGCGCGCCAGAGAGCTGATGTCGGACATGGAAGGTCCCTTCCTTCGGAGGCATGAGAGGTACACCGGGGTGCCCGGGGCACCCGGCGGCGCGAAACGGCGCTTCGACGTGTGCGGACAGCGGGGACTACGGCCGCGCCGACGGTGGCGGCCCGGGCGTCCCCTCGCTTCCGGCGCCGCGTACCGCCCATCCTGCGCACCGCGCCGCGCCCGGAACAGTGGCCCCGATGTCACCCTCGGCTAAATTCCGGACATGCCAGTGATCGCAGTCCCCGCCCTCGACGGAGTACCGGGCCACCAGCTCACCGGACCGGGGGTCTCCTTCGGCACCGCCGTACGGCACCACCCGCACATCGCGTACGAGGTGCGGTACTGCGCGGGCCCCGGCTTCCGCGCGACGGGTTCGCCGGCGCCCTTCCGGCTCGACACGCCCTGGGGCCTGGAGGGTCTGGCGGACGCGGACACCGTGCTGCTCCCCGGTCACGACGGTTTCCGTGCCGAGCCGCCGCCCGGGGTCGTCGACGCGCTGCGGGCCGCCGCGGGCCGGGGCAGCCGGATCGGCGCGATCGGGACGGGGACGTTCACGCTCGCCGCCACCGGGCTGCTCGACGGCCGGCGGGCCGCGACCGGCCGCCGGTACGCCGCGGAACTGGCGGAGCGCCACCCCCGGGTCGAGGTCGACCCGGAGGGCTCGGTGATGGACGCGGCGCCGTTCTTCAGCGCGGCGGGGGTGCTCGGCGGGGTCGACCTCTGTCTGCGGCTGATCACTCTGGACCACGGCGAGGCGGTCGCCGTCGAGACGGAGCGACAGGTCTTCCTCCAGCTCCACGAGCCCGCCGAACCCGCCGAACCCGCCACACCGGTCGCCGCCGCCGTCGGTACGGCGGCCCGGGGCGGCTCGCGCCTCGGACCCACGATCCGGTGGATGGAGGCGCACCTCGACCGCCCGCTGACCGTGCACGACCTCGCCGACCACGCGGGCCTGACCGTCCGCGGCCTGACCAGGCGGTTCCGGACCGAGACCGGACTCCCCCCGCTCCAGTACCTCCTCCGTGCCCGCGTCCAGCGGGCACAGCGCCTGCTGGAGCGCGGCGACGAGCCGGTCGAACGCATCGCTGCCCGCACCGGACTGGGTACGCCCGCCAACCTGCGCCACCACTTCCTGCACCACACGGGCACCAGCCCGCGTACCTACCGGACGGCCTTCCGCTCCCTCGTCTCCACCCTCACCTGGGCCGACGGGCGGACGGGCGAGGGTCACCCGGCCGAGGCGCCGTGGGCCGACGGGGCCGACCCGGCCGGGTCCGATGTCCGACGACGGACTTCCGGACGTCCGGAAACGAACGGCCGAACGGACAGCTGACCGATAACAAAGCCGATGCCGACCACCCCGGGAAAGGCGTGGCCGGCATCAATGGACCGGGGCGCTCAGAATCCATGTCGCGGAAATCGAATGCCCGCCTGGAATTCGGGATGTCCGGAGATATCCCGGAGCAGGAAACCGGCCCGTCGATCCGTCACAGGATTTCGATACGGAACGCACGGTCTTCTTCGTCCTCGAAATCACAGGTTTCCCCCTGCTTCGACAGTCGAACCGGAAGCTCACTTTGCCACCACCGTGGGCGGCGCAGCATCGAACAGGAATCCGATGACCCCCGCGGTGCAAGAATCACCTCGTCCTACTTCGTGCTTACACCAACTACGATCCGGCAGGGCTGCTTTATCTGGCAATCAGGCCCCCGAGGGCCAGGCCGAAATGCGCCCACGAATGTCCGGATCGGGCACCATCGGGGGAATTGACAGATTCGGATCCGGATACCGGCCCCTCGCGCGCGATTCCGACCCCCCGGTGCCGCCGCCCGCCGCCACCCGCCGCCGCATCCCGCCCTACTCCCGGGGGCGCAGGCCGTCCATCACCAGACCGAAGAGGTGCTCCCGGCGCTCGGCGAGGCTCGGGGCCTGGTCGGCGATCCATCCGAGGGCGTTGACCAGGGCGAACAGGTCGACAGCGGCCACGTCCGGGCGGATGTCACCGGTCCCCTGAGCGGCCTCCAGCAACCGCCCGCCGGCCTGACGCATCGCCAGACAGGCGGCGTGCAGGGGCGATTCGAGGTCGCTCAGGGTGGCCATCAGGGTGGCCGGGAGGCCGTGGTACGCGGCGGCGCCCAGGGTGAACTCGTACAGCCAGTCGGCCAGTGCACGCTCGGGCGGGCCGGCGGCCGCGAGCGCGTCGGCCCGTTCGGCGAGCAGCTCGAAGCGGCGGTGCAGCAGCGCCTCCAGCAGGGCGTCCCTGGTCGGGAAGTGCCGGTAGAGCGTGCCGAGTCCGACCTCGGCCCGGCGGGCGACATCCCGCAGCGAGGCCTGGGTGCCCTGCTCGGCGACGACCTCGGCCGCCGCTTCGAGGACGCGGTCACGGTTGCGCCGGGCGTCGGCGCGCGGAGCCCGCGCCGCTCCCGGGGTTGGCTCGATGGGCATGCGGATCCTCCCCGTTGACAACTGGAGCACCGCTCCGGTTTCCTTTCCGGAGCAGCGCTCCGGATTCTACCCGGAGCGGTCGGCCCGGTCAGTGGGGAGAACCATGGGTACGGCAACGATGCACGCCGTCCGGCTGCACGCCTTCGGCGAGCCCGAGGAGCTGGTGTACGAGGAGGTGCCCCGGCCCGAACCGGGGCCGGGGCAGGTGCTGGTGCGCGTCCACGCGGCGGGCGTCAACCCGCCCGACTGGTACGCGCGCCGGGGGTTCGTGAACTTCCCGGTCGAGTTTCGGCCCGCGTGGGCACCGCCACTGATCCTGGGCAGCGACATCTCGGGTGTCGTCGCGGCCCTCGGCGAGGGCGTCACCGCGTGGCAGCCCGGGGACGAGGTCTTCGGGCTGGTCGACTTCCCCGGCCTCCCCTCGGGTTACGCCGAGTACGCGGTCGCGCCCGCCGCCCACCTGGCGCGCCGGCCGACCACCCTCGGGCACATCGAGGCCGCCGCCGTCCCGATGGCGGGCCTGACCGCCTATCAGTTCGTCTTCGGCCACCTGCGGTCGCGGCCGGGGCGTACCGTCCTGGTCAACGGGGCCGCCGGCGGGGTCGGTCACTTCGCCCTCCAACTCGTCAAGGCGGCCGGTGCGGAGGAGGTGATCGGCGTCGCCTCCGGCCGCCACGAGGATTTCCTGCGCGGCCTCGGTGTGGACCGCTTCGTCGACTACACCCGCACCCCCGCCGAGGACGTCGTCCGCGACGCCGACCTGCTGATCGACACCGTCGGCGGCCCCGACGCCCACCGCCTCCTGCCGACCGTCCGACGCGGCGGCCGGATCGCCCCCGTCTTCCTCGGCGACTACCACCGCGAGCGCGCCACCGCGCTCGGCATCGCGATCAGCGACACCATGTGGCAGGTCCGCTCCAGCGGCAGCGACCTCGCCGCCCTGGCCGGCCTGCTCGACGCCGGGAAGGTCCGGGTCGGCATCGACAGCGTCTTCCCCCTCCGGGAGGCCGCCGCCGCCCACCGCCGCGCCGAGCAGGGCCACCTCCAGGGCAAGATCGTCCTGCGGGTCGCCGACCGCTAGGGGCTTGGGACCCCGCGCCTCACGGGTGCGGCGGCAGGCGGGTGATCAGATCTTGCCGGCCTCGTGGACCTCGTGCAGGTGGACGAGGATGTCGTGGGCCCGACCGACGGCGAGGACGGGCAGCGGGTCGCTCCTGAAGCTCGAACCGGCCTCGTAGACGGGGCGCGGGGTGTCGAGCCAGCTGCGGCCCGCGGCCGGCAGGGTGCGCAGGTCGAGGTAGTAGTCGCGGTGGCGGACCCGGTCCAGGGTGTACTCCTGCATCTCGCGGGTGGCCGCGGGGACGGTGACCTTGTTCCAGTCCCCGCCGAGGGTGGTCCCGGTGAGGAAGGACCCGCGGTCGAAGGTGAAGCCGACGGCGACGTAGCTCCGGCCGAGGGCATTGCGCAGGTAGACACCCTGCGTCGTGGGGTACATCACCGGGTCCGAGGACAGGTAGCCCACATGGCCGTTGTGCGCCGACAGCAGCACCCTGCCGCCGGTACGGCGGTGCCACCAGGTGGTGTTGTCGGCCATGACCCGGTCACGAAGGTGCTCCGCGGCGGACACCGACTCCGGATCGGACAGGTCGAGGGAGGCGAAGGCGAAGGTCTGGGCGATGTTGCGGGCGTGCTGCTCGGCCCACTCGTAGGCGTCGCCGCCGGCTCCCTTGTTCGCGACGACCAGGTCGAGCGCCTGCTGGGCGACGGTCGCGTTGTGACGGCGTTCGGCGACCGGCCGGCCCAGGTAGGCGAAGACGTCGTCCATGGGGCGCAGGCCCGAGTACAGCCCTTCGAGGCGCGCGAGGTCCTGCGGACGGGTCGCGCGGACGTGGGAGGTCACCCGGTCGAAGGCGGCGTCGCCGAGCCTGGGCGCCCCGACGTCGTTGCCCATGAAATGGACCCTCCGTTGGGGGTGCCGATCGTTGTACCACCGCATCCAGGCGATGAGACTGACGAACTCCTCGCGCTCCCAAGGGGATCCGGCAAGCTCCTCCTTCGCGATCCGCCGGGCGTCGCCGGCCCCGCCCTGGACGAACTCGTCGATCCGCAGGCCCGCCGTCCAGCTCATCTCCAGCGCGAAGGTGGTGAAGCCCTTCTCCTCCACCAGGTAGCGGAAGACGCGTTCCTTCATCGCGAAGAACTCGTGCGAGCCGTGCGTGGCCTCTCCCAACCCGACCACCTCGGCGTCGCCGATCATCGCGCCCAGCGCCCGCAGGTCGGCGGTGCGACCACCGGGTTCGGTCGACCGGAGGGGGTGGGCGGCGCGCTCCAGGGCGCGCACCGCGGCGTCCTGCCGCCCGTCGGCGGCCGTGGCACCCGCGGTGGTGGATGCGGCGCCGGCGGATGCGGGGTCGGCCGCAGGTGCGGCGGAGGCCGCCGGAGCCACCAGGGCGGTCGCCACGAGCGCCGCCGTCGCGGCGAGCAGCCCTCGTCGGCCGATCGCGTTCCTCTGCTCGCTCATGCTGATCACTCCTCGATTCGATGTACCCCCCGGCCACTGAAACGATCATGGCGGGGGGCAGGGGTGTTCCGCGCTGGGGCCGTCCTCCGATCCCGACCGGGGGAAAACCCCCGGCCGGCGGGGGGACCAACCGTCGGCCCGGCGCCACCGGGCCGCCTCCAGCCCCGCCGCCCTGCCTGGTCCTGACAGGGCCAGGCACGGCCTCCGCGGCATCGGCCAGAATCGGAGCATGAGTTCCCCGACCGCCCTCGGCGATTTCCTGCGTTCCCGACGCGCCCGGCTGCTGCCCCAGGAGGTCGGCCTGCCCGGCGCGGGCAGCCGGCGACGGGTCGCGGGTCTGCGCCGCGAGGAGATCGCCGAACTCGCCGGCGTCAGCGTCGACTACTACACCCGGATGGAACAGGGGCGGGTCCGCAACGCCTCGCCCGCGGTGCTCGACGCGCTGGCCCGCGCACTGCGCCTGGAGGAACAGGAGACCGGGCACCTGCACCGGATCGCGCGCCCGTCCGGCTCCACCCGGCGCGGCGGCGGATCGGGGTCGGCGGCGCATCCGCAGGGCGTCCGGCCGATGCTGAGGACCCTGCTGCGCTCGCTGCCGGAGCTGCCGGCCCTGGTGATGGGGCAGCGGATGGACGTCCTGGCCTGGAACCGGGCCGCGAGCGCACTGCTCGGCGACTTCGACGCCCTGGAGCCCGCCGCGCGCAATATCGCCAGGATCACCTTCCTGCACCCCGGGTCCCGCTCGCTGTACGCGGATTGGGAGGCGTGCGCACGCGAGAACGTGGCCTACCTGAGGATGGAGGCCGGCCGCCGGCCCGACGACCCCCGGCTGCGCGCGCTGATCGGCGAACTCGCCGTGAAGAGCCAGGAGTTCCGCAGCTGGTGGGCCGAGCACCCGGTGCGCGACAAGACGTCCGGGGTCAAGCGGTTCCACCACCCGGTGGTCGGCACGCTCGAACTGTCCTACGAGACGCTGCGCGCCGCCGACGACCCCACCCAGGCGCTGATCACCTACGCGCCCGAGCCCGGCAGCCCGTCCGAGGACGCCCTGCGGCTGCTGCTCGCCTGGACGGCCCCGGAAAGCCGGCAGGATCAGGAGCGCCAGGAGGACCGGGGCGCCGCCGGGGCCTCGCCGACCGGCACCGCTCCCGCCGTCGCCCGACCCGAGAACCGCCTCCGGTAGCGCAGCGGACGGCCTCCCGGGTCGCGCCCGAGCGCCTGCGCGCCAGGCGGACATCGGCACCGCCCGACGGCCACGCGACGGCCATCCGACGGCCGCCCGTGTCGCCCTGCCCGAAAGGGCGGGAAGGATGCCCGTTCGAGCAGGCTCCGCCGCCGGCCGCGGCGGCCGTTCCGGCGCCGCCGCTCCCGCCCTGGTCACCGCCGGTCCGCCGAGCGCCACGGCGCCCTCCACCCGCTCCCCGAGAAGGGTTGACACCGCAAGTTGGTCTAGTCCACCGTAGGGGAAAGCAAGTTTGACGAGGTGGGAAGTCCTGGCGAGGCCCTCTGCCGGGCACGTGAGTTGGCCCGCGCCACCGCGTGTCCACCGAGGAGTCAACGACCTGTGCGGGGCTCCGAGCACAAGAAGGAGGAAGGAATCCCGGCCTTGTCCTCGCGGGACACGGGCAGTCCGTCCATGGACCCGAATGCCCTGAAGGCCCCCCAGGGGCCACGCGTCCCGCAGGAACCGCGCGAGCAGTGGGCGCAACGCCGCCGGGAACCGTGAGAACCTCAACCTCCCCGCCGCCCGAGCCCCTTAGCCCCCACGACCTGATCGCGTGATCGCCCACCCCTCGTCCTCTTCACCTTCACCCTCACCCCGACCGGCGCCTTCGGCTGCGCGCTTCCAGCAGCCCTTCCCCCCACCGGCCGTTCGTGGCCACCGCGCCCCGAACCGTCCGCGCCCGGGCACCCGTTGCCGCCGGTCGGCCGTCCTGCGACGCCGGTCCGCGGCGATGCCTCCGCGCGTGGCACGGCACGGGAGCAGCGGAGCGAGCGGGAGTCAGGAGCCACCCGTGAAACGGTGGTTCGACCCGGTCGCAGTAGTTTCCCGACCTCTGGAGTGATTGCATGCCGAAGCCTGACGGATACCTGTATCGGGCCGCCTCCGACATCCCGTACTTCAGCAACGACGGCGAGACCTACCTCGCCCGGACCCCGCTGAAGGACATCGAGAAGTCGCGGCCCCTGCGCGTGCTCTCCGAGGAGGACTACACCTTCTGGCAGACGTACGGGTACGTCGTCGTCAAGGAGGCGATCCCCGCCGAGGCGGCGAAGCGTCTGCTGGACTTCGCCTGGGACTTCCAGGGCCTCGACCCGCAGCGGCCGGAAACCTGGTACGAGGAGCGGGACTTCGCCGACGAACTGGCCCAGCACCTGCACATCTACGGCTTCGTCGAGGCCTACCAGCACCAGCTGATCTGGGACAGCCGCCAGGCGCAGCGGGTCTACGACGCGTTCGTCGACGTCTGGGACTGCGAAGAACTCTGGGTGACGCTGGACCGGCTCAACCTCAACCCGCCGAACGTCGGGAACCGTGACCGCGCCCTGATCGAGCCGACGGACACCGGCTTCGACATCGAGCTCCACTGGGACGTCGACACCACGCTCGGCAACCTGCCGCAGCGCGTCCAGGGGATCATCGCGCTCAACGACACCCGGCCGGACCACGGGGGCTTCCAGTGCGACCCCGAGCTGTTCCGGCAGTTCAACCGGTGGCAGGCCACCCAGCCGGCCGACCGCGACCCGATCCGGCCCGCCGTCGACCGCACGGAGTTCCCGGTGGTCCGGCCCGACCTGAGCGCCGGTGACCTGCTGATCTGGAACGGCATGCTCGCCCACGGGGTGGCCCGCAACACCTCCGAGCGCGGCGTCCGGGCCGTCCAGTACCTCTCGATGATGCCGGCGCTGGAGGAGCACGAGGAGTTGAAGGCCTCCCGGATCGCCTCCTGGCGCGACCTCTCCACCCCGACCTGGAACAGGACGCTGGTCGGCGACCCGCGAAAGCACGAGTCGCTCCGCTACGGCAAGGCCGATCTGAGTGACCTCGGCGCGAAGCTGCTGGGGCTGGAGTCCTGGCACGGCGGCCGGGACGGCGACGCGTGACCCGGCCCACCGGCGCGGACCGGATCTGCCTGACCCTGCCGACCAACCGGGCCTGCGCCGACACCATCGCGTCGATCGGCGAGGAGGCGGCGTACGCCGCCGGGCACTTCGGCGTCGAGGTGCACCTGCTGGTCCTGGACTCCTCGGACGAGCCGACGTTCGCCGTGCACGCCAAGGCGGTCGGCGAACTCCCCGCGACGACGGGCGTGTTCGTGCACCATCTCGACGAGGCCCGGCAGCGGGAGTTCCTGCGGCGGGTGATCGAGGACTCCGGTGTCGCCGAGCCGGCGCGGGTGCTGGATCTGATGCTCCCGGCCGCCGTCTCCTACGGCGCCTGCACCAACCGGGCGTTCCTGATCGCCGCCGCCCTCGGCTGCCGCTCCGTCCACCGCCGCGACTCCGACAGCCACTACCAGGTCCTGGACGGGAGCCCGGTCTTCCCGATCCACCACGAGCTGCTCTCCCTCGGGAGGCGGGCGGCCGACGCGGCGGCCGGCGTCACCGAGAACGCACTGGACCCGGCGCATGCCGAGAAGCCGGTGGCACTGGTCGGCGGCTCCTTCGTCGGTGAACTCTCCGTCGACATCGGCGAGATACGCGAGCTGGACCCGGCCGTGTACGAGGAGGTCGTCGGCCTCTGGGCGCCGACCGGGGCGTCGGAGCGGGAGCGACGGGAGCTGGTCGACGACTCCTTCGTCGGCGGCGGCACCGACCCGTTCACCCTCGACCGCGCCGTCCTGGACGTCCCGGACATCTTCCGGATCGACATGTGCAACATCGGCATCGACCACGAGGTGTACGAACGCCTGCCGTTGCCGTCCGCGACCGACACCATCGGCAGCGACTACTTCCTGCTGCACGTGGTGCGCGACGCCACCCTGCCCGGCGTGGTGCACAACCGCCACATCGTGAACTACTACACCCCCGAACGGCGGACCGGCCCCGGATTCACCGCCTACCAACTGCGGTTCACCAAGTTCCTGCTGTCGATGCTCTACCTCTACCCGGTGTACTTCGACATGGAGGCGGCCGGCGGTGCGCTGCTCGACGACGAGCACCGCGTGCGGGTCGCCGTGATCGCCGACTCCGTCCGGCGCAGCATCGGGACGGACCGCGCGGAGAACGTCCGCCGACTGGCCGTCATCGACCGCGCCTACCGGCAACTCGGCGGCAGGTACGCCGAGTTCGCCGACCACCTGGTCACCCTGCGGGACCGCCTGCTCGACGAGGCACAGGCGGACACCGAGGACTTCGCCCTGCTGATCGAGGCTTGGGGCCCGCTGGTGCGGGCGGGCAAGGCCGCCGGCGCCGAGCAGTTGGTCCGCTAGCCGGGCCTGGAGCTATCGACGATGTCTGAGAACACACCCCTGCGCACCGCCCTGGCGGCCGCGACCGACGACCGGATCATCTACGACCTGGACGGGATCGAGGGCCAGTACACCGCGCTGCTGCGCGAACTGCCGGGCGTGGCGGTCCGCTTCGCCATGAAGGCGTGCCCGGTGGACGAAGTCCTCGCCTGCCTGGCGGAGGCGGGCGCCGGCTTCGACGCGGCCGGTCCGCAGGAGGTCGCGCAGGCGCTGCGCACCGGCGTACCGGTCGAGCGGATCCACTACGGCAACACCATCAAGTCCGACCGCAACATCGCCGAGGTCCACCGGCTCGGCGTCCGGGACTTCGCGACGGACAGCCTGGAGGACGTGGCGGCGCTCGCCGTCCACGCCCCCGGCGCCCGCGTGTTCTGCCGGGTCGCGACCACCGGGGACGGCGCGCTCTGGGGCCTGAGCCGGAAGTTCGGCTGCTCGGCCGCGGACGCGGTCCTGGTCCTGGAGGCGGCGCGCGCGGCGGGCCTGACGCCGTCGGGCCTGTCCGTCCACGTCGGGTCGCAGCAGATGACCTCCGACGCCTGGCAGAGCGCGCTGGACTCGCTGGCCACCGTCATCGAGGAGCTGGAGCGGCGGGGGATCCGGCTGGACCACGTCAACCTCGGCGGCGGTCTGCCCGCCCTGGGCGTCCTCGACAAGCGGGGGCGGCCGCTCGATCCGCCGGTGGACAAGATGTTCGCCGTGATCCGGGAGGGCATGCAGCAGCTCCAGGAGGTGTCGGCGTCGCCCCTGGACTTCCTCCTGGAGCCGGGGCGCCACCTGGTCGCGGACCACGGCGCGATCCGGACCCACGTGGCCCGGCTGACCTCCCGGGAGCAGCTCGACGGCGAGCGCCAGCGCTGGCTCTACCTGGGCTGCGGCAAGTTCAACGGCCTGTACGAGATGGACGAGTTGCAGTACCGGATGGAGTTCCCGTCCCACCCGGGCCCCGCCCACCCCGACGGGGCGTACGTCCCGGCCGTGGTCGCCGGCCCGACCTGCGACAGCGACGACGCGTACGCCGACGAGGACGGCCTCGTCCCGGTGCCGGCGGCCGCCGCCTCCGGGGATCCGGTCTGGATCTTCTCCTGCGGCGCCTACGCCACCGCGTACACCACCCAGGGCTTCAACGGGTTCGATCCGCTCCCCTACACCTGCGTCCGCGGTGCCGACGTCGCCGAGGGTGGGTCCCGATGACGGCCGACGAGATCGCCGAGGGCGTCCGCGTGCGACTGCTGGCCGCCGAGGACTGGGACGAGGTCGAGGCCCTGGAGGCCCGTACCTACGGTGCGAGCGGCCTGTCCGAGGGGCGGGCGTCGCTGGAGTCCAGGGGCCGGGCCTCGCCCACCACCTGCTTCGTGCTGGAGCACCGGGGGCGCTTCGGCGGCTACCTGCTCGCCCTGCCCTACCCGCTCCACCGGTACCCGGACCTCGGCCGAGCGGAGGCGTCCGGCTTCCGCACGACGAACCTGCACCTGCACGACGTGGTGATCACCGAGGAGCTGCGCGGCCGGGGGCTGGCGCCCCTGATGCACGGCCACCTCGCGGAGACGGCACGGGTGCGGCAGTTCGAGACCGTCTCCCTGGTGGCCGTCGGGGGCAGCGAGGCCTTCTGGGCCCCGCTGGGATACCGCGCCGACCCGGAGGTCGAGCTCCCGGAGAGCTACGGCGCGCGAGCGGTCTACATGTCCATGCGCCTCCGAGCGACACCCGCCCCCACGGCTCCCCTCACCACCCGCTCCGGGGCGCCGCCGCACCCCCACGACCCACTCCCCGGGTCGCGCCTGAAAGACGAGATGGTCCGTTGAACATGCTCCGCCTCCGCGATGACTACCGCCGAGCACAACTGGCCATCGCCGGCCTGTTCTGCTTCCTCGGCTTCCAGTACGCGACGTGGGTCTCCCGCCTGCCCGCGCTCAAGAGCCGGCTCGACCTCAGCGAGGCCGAACTGGGCCTGCTGCTGATGGTGTGCGGCGTGGGTGCGGCGGTCTCCTTCCCGCTGGTCGCGGCGCTGATGAAACGGCTGGGCTCGCGGCTGCTCGCCACGCTGTCGGCGATCTGCCTGGGCCTGGTGCTGCTCGGGCTGACCGTCGCGCCGAACTACCCGGTGACCCTGGCCGTCGCCTGCTTCGACGGCATCGCCGTCGGCTGCCTCAACGTCGCGATGAACGCGCAGGGCGCCGCCCTGGAGGTCAGGTACCGGCGGACGGCGATGTCCAGGCTGCACGCCACGTTCAGCGCCGGATCGCTGCTCGCCGCGCTGCTCGCCTCCGGCGTCAACGCCTTCACCACCACCCTCTCCGTGCACTTCGCCCTGGCCGCCGTCGTCCTCCTGCTGCTGCTCGGACTCGCCCGGACCGGCATGCTCACGGACGACCGGACGGCCGAGGACGCGGCGCGGGAGACCACGGAACAGCAGCCGCAGCCAAAGAAGAAGCGCGGGCTGACCCTGCCCTCCCGGGTGACGGTCTGGATGGGTCTGGCGATGGTGTTCGGCACCGTCACCGAGGGCGCCATGAACGACTGGTCGGCCCTCTACCTGAAGGACGTCGTCAACGCGGCGCCCGAGCTGGCACCGCTGGGCATCGCGGTCGTCTCGGTCATGATGGTCGCGGCCCGGATCTTCGCCGACGGCTGGCGCACCCGCTTCGGCGACGGGCGGATCGTGCGGATCGGCAGCCTGCTGGCCGGCGTCGGCCTGGCCCTCGCGCTGCTGGCGGGCGGCGTGGTGCCGACACTGCTCGGGTTCGCCTGCGTGGGGCTGGGCGTCGCGGCCGTGACCCCGTGCATCTACGTGGCCGCGGCCCGACAGGGCTCGGACGCGCTGGCGCTGGTCGCCGCCACCGGAACGACGGGCCTGCTCGCCGGACCGGCAGTGATCGGATTCATCGCCGACTCCAGCAGCCTGGTCTGGGGCATGGCGGCGGTGGCCGCGTCCGCCGCCGTCGTCTCCCTCTGCGCCACCCGGATCACCTGGCCGGCCCTGGGCGGGAAGGACGGCGCGCGGCATGACGCGGAGCCGGCTCCGACCGGTACCGCGCCGAACGAGGCCGCGCCGAACGAGGCCGCGCTGCGCGAAGCCTGAGCCCCGCCCGGGACGCCGTCGAACCCGTCGGGCCCCACCTCGTCGCCGGGTGGGGCCCGACGCGCGCCCGCCACCAGGCCCAGTCCCACCGGGCCGGCGACGAAAACACGGTGGAACCGGACCGGCCGCGCTGGCTAGGGTCGAGGGATGACCACTCGCACCTTCCGCATCACCGTCCGCGGCGTCTTCGACGGCCTCGACGCCGACCAGCACGCCGAACTCCTCGCCCGCGCCGCCGAACACGACGTCCTGTACGCGTCGTTCACGCCCGAGGGCCACCTCAGCTACGAGCTCGCCGCCCGCCCCGCCTTCACCTTCCGCTTCCTGGACGCGGGCGAGGCCGAGGAGGACATCCTGGCGGCCGCCGACCGCGCCGAGGCGGCAGCGAAATCCTGGCTCGACGAGCGCGGTTACGGCTACAGGAACCTCCGCTCCCAGGCCGAGGACCTCTCCCAGGCCGCCGTCGGCAAGCGCCAACGCCGCGCCGCCCGCACCGCCTGATCCACACCGCCCGGCCCCTTACCGCCTGACTCCGCACCCCCCGCTCCGCCACCTCCTCGGCGGCTCAGTCCACAGCTATACTTGAGCAGTCAAGGAGGTGGCAATGAGTTCCACGCTGGACGCGGCCCTGCGCCTGGTCCGGGCCCAGACGGCCCTGGTACGGCGGTTCGACGCGAGCCTCAGCGGGCTGCACGGCGTCAGCCTCGCGGACTTCACCCTGCTGCTCCGGCTCGGCCAGGCACCCGGCGGCCGGATGCGCCGGGTGGACCTCGCCGAGGCGCTCGGCCTCACCCCCTCCGGCGTCACCCGCGGGCTCGCCCCACTGGAACGCATCGGCCTGGTGACCCGCGAGCCGGACCCCCGGGACGCCCGGGTCGCCTACGCGGCACTCACCGACACGGGCCGCACCCTGCTCCGGGACATGCGCGCCACCGCCGAACGCGTCGCCGACGAGGTGTTCGCCGCGCCCTCCTGGAGCCCCGACGACATCGCCCTGTTGGCCGGTCTGACCACCCGCATAGGCGGCACCGGACTCACCGACCGCCCCGCCTCCGCCCCCGACCGGTGACCGGTGACCGGTGACCGCGCACAGCCGACCGGACCGTGCCGTGTCCGGAGCCGGCACGACGCCCGAATCCACCGCCGACGCCGTCGACTTCGAGGACACCCGCACGCTCCGCCGCCTCCGCGCCCGCCCCCGACCGGCGAAAGCCGAACGGCACCACCGCCGCTGCCACCGGGTGCGAGAATGGTCGCCGACAGCCGACCGACCTCTCCCCGGGATGGATCCGTTGAGCACCGAGATCGCCGAACTGCTCACCCAGGCAGGCCCCTTCCTGACCGGGGCGCTCGGCGCCTACGGCACCGCCGTCCTCACCCGCGCCGAGGACGCCGCGGCCGACGCCACCGCCAACACCGGCCGCCGCCTGCTCCAGCGCGTCTGGCGACGCGGCGACGCGGCCGAGCGCGCGGAGCTGGAGGAGGCCGTGGCGGACGCGGAGACGGACCTCGCGTCGGCCACCGCCGCACTGCGCCTGCACCTGCGCGCCGCCCTGCACGAGGACGCCGAACTCCGCAGCGAGATCACCGATCTGATCGCCGGTCAGACCGCAAGCGCGATCACGATCACCGCCCTCGGCGAACGCTCCATCGCCGCCCACACCATCGGCACCGCCATCACCGGCGACGGGCACCACACCGGCTCGTGACCGACCCCGACCCCCTCGGCACCGCCGCCGGCCCGCGGTCGATCGCCGCCCACACCGTCGGCATCGCCGTCACCGGCGACATCCTGCTGCCCCCCGTCGCCCTCGCCTCCGCCCGGGAGACACCGGCGCCGCCCGGGTGCAACAACCTCGGTCCACGACCGGTCTGCGTCGGCCGCGAGGACGAACTCGCCTGGCTGCGCCGCGTGCTGGACAGCGACGGCAGCTCCGCCGTCACCCAGTCGCCGACCGTCCACGGCCTCGGCGGAATCGGCAAGACCACCCTCGCCCTGTCCTACGCCCATCTGCACCGCCACAGCTACTCCCTCCGCTGGTGGATCAACGCGGAGTCCCCGGCGCGCATCGAACAGTCGCTCGCAGCACTCGCCACGCGCCTCGCCCCGACCTGGGCCGCGAACTCCTCGGAACAGGAACGGGCCACCTGGGCACTCAACTGGCTGTACTGGCACCAGGGCTGGCTCCTCGTCCTCGACAACGCCGAAGACCCACGCGACCTGCACCCCTACCTCGGCTCCCTCATCGGCGGCCACCTCCTCATCACCACCCGCCGAGCCACCGGCTGGCCCCGCGGCACCCCCACCCACGCCCTCGGCGTCCTCGCCCCCGACGAGGCCGCCGCCCTCCTCTGCGACCCCGACCCCGACCCGCACGAACTCCGCGAGGCCCGACTGCTCGCCGCCGAGCTCGGGCACCTCCCTCTCGCCCTCGACCAGGCCCGCGCCTACCTCGACCAGAACCGCACGGTCGGCATCGCCGCCTACCGCCGCAAGCTGGGCGCCAAGCTCGACAAGGCCGCCGACGGCATCGACGCCGGGCGCACCATCGCGCGCGTCTGGACGCAGACCCTCGAAGCCCTCGCCGGCCGAGACCCGCTCGCCGTCACCGTCCTGCACACCCTTGCCTGGCTGGCCCCCGACGACATATCCGTCACCCTCCTGAACCGGCTCGCCGAAGATGAGGACGAGATCGCCGAAGCCCTCGGCACCCTCGCCTCGTACAGCATGGTCACCCTCACCCCGACCACCGTCGGCATCCACCGCCTCGTCCAGACCGTCCTGCGCACCACACCCGACCACCGCGGCCGCGCAGAAGCCGAACACGCCGTCGCCCACGCGTTCGACGCCCTCCCCGAGCCCGGCACCGCCCCCTGCGCCGCCTGGGAAGGCGTGATCCCCCACCTCGTCGCCCTCGCCACCACGGCCCCGGCCGACCACCACGACACCCTCACGTCCGACCGCTACGAGACGGGCGCCCAGTACCTCTACCTCCAGGGCCACAGCATCCGCACGATTCCGCTGCTCCTCGCCGCCCTGACCCAGCGCGAGCGAACCCTCGGCGACACTCACCCCTACGTCCTGACCATCCGCAACAACCTGGCCATCGCCCACAAATCGGCCGGAGGCCTCGGGCAGGCCATCCCCTTGCTCGAAGCAACCCTCACCGCTCTGGAGCTGGCCCTCGGTGACACGCACCCCGACACCCTGAGCAGCCGCGGCAATCTGGCGGCCGCCTACCGCGAGGCGGGCGACCTCGACCGCGCCATCCCCCTGTCCGAAGCCACCGTCGCCCAGAAGGAGCGGATCCTCGGCAGCACCCACCCCCACACCCTCGCCAGCCGCAACAACCTGGCATTCGCCTACCGCGAGGCGGGCGACCTGGACCGCGCCATCCTCCTCCTGGAAGCCACCGTCGCCCAGCAGGAGCTGGTCCTCGGCGACACCCACCCCGACACCCTGACCGGCCGCAACAGCCTCGCCACCGCGTACCACGAGGCGGGCGACCTCGACCGCGCCGTCCCCCTGCTCGAAGCCACCCTCGCCCAACGCGAGCTGACCCTCGG
Organism: Kitasatospora sp. NPDC050463; assembly: GCF_040655255.1. Lineage (NCBI taxonomy): Bacteria > Bacillati > Actinomycetota > Actinomycetes > Kitasatosporales > Streptomycetaceae > Kitasatospora > Kitasatospora sp. NPDC050463. The sequence continues at coordinate 27,295 of NZ_JBFAJO010000061.1, read as the reverse complement.
CAGCACCCACCCCGACACCCTGACCAGCCGCAACAACCTCGCCACCGCGTACCACGGGACAGGCGATCTGGAGCGCGCCATCCATCTCCTGGAAACCGTCCTCGCCCAGCTCGAACAGGTCCTCGGCGACACCCACCCCCGCACCCTCATCAGCCGCGACAGCCTCGCCGCCGCCATCGCACAACGCGCCAGGAACCAGGCCGGTCAACGGACTTGACGCAGGCCGTCGGGCCACCCGCGACGCAGCTGACCGCCGGACACTCGTCCACGTGGAACCGCCCCGACAACGACGAGGGGCGCCCGGGCCGCCACCGGGGGAGCTCCCCCGGCTGGCCGGCCCGGACGCCCCGGTGCCCCGTGCGTCAGGCGGCGCGCCGCAGCAGCGCCAGGTACATCGCGTCCGTGCCGTGCAGGTGCGGCCAGAGCTGGACGTCCGGGCCGTCGCCCAGGGCGGGCACCCCGGGCAGCAGCGGGCGGGCGTCGATCCACTCGACCCGGCCGCCCTGCTCGCGCAGCACGTCGTCCACGACGGCCCGGGTCTCGGCCAGGTGCGGCGAGCAGGTCGCGTAGCCGACGACCCCGCCGACCCGGGTGGCGTCGATGGCCCCGCGCAGCAGGTCGCGCTGGAGCGGCGCGAAGGCGGCGACGTCCTGCGGGCGGCGGCGCCAACGCGCCTCCGGGCGCCGGCGCAGGGCGCCGAGGCCGGAGCAGGGGACGTCCACGAGGACCCGGTCGAAGCCGCCGGCGCGCCACGCGGGGCGGGTGCCGTCGGCGGCGATCACGGTGTACGGGCCGGGGTTGCCCTCCAGGGCGCGGGCGACCAGCCGGGCCCGGTGCGGCTGCTTCTCACTGGCCACCAGGGCGGCGCCGCGCTCGGCGGCCAGGGCGGCGAGCAGCGCGGCCTTGCCGCCGGGGCCGGCGCAGCCGTCCAGCCAGAGCCGGTCCGGACCGTCCAGCGGGGCCGCGGCGAGCGCGAGCGCGACCAGCTGGCTGCCCTCGTCCTGGACGCCGGCGCTGTTGTCCTGGACGGCCGGAAGCGTGCCCGGGTCGCCGCCCTCGGCGAGCCGGAGCGCGAACGGGGACCAGCGGCCGGGCTCGGCCTCGGGCAGCGCGTCGGCGAGGTCGCCGACGGCGATCCGGCCCGGCCGGGCGACCAGGGTGACCTCGGGCCGGTCGTTGTCGGCGCGCAGCAGGTCCTCGATCGCGGTGCGGCCGGAGGCGTCGGGTTGCCAGCGGCCGAGGGAGTCCCACAGGGCCGCGACGACCCAGCGGGGGTGGGAGTGGACGACGGCGAGGTGGTCCTCGGCGTCCTTCTCGTAGGGCGGGGCGACCTTGGCGATCCAGGCGTCGAGGTCGTGGGCGCTGATCCGGCGCAGGACGGCGTTGACGAACTTGGCCTTGCCGTCGCCCAGGACCACCCGGGCCAGCTCGACGGTGGCCGAGACGGCGGCGTGGCTGGGGATGCGGGTGGTGAGCAGCTGGTGGGCGCCGAGCGAGAGGACGTCCAGGACCGGCGGGTCGACCTTGCTGAGCGGGCGGTCGATGCAGGCGGCGATGACCGCGTCGTAGGTGCCCTGCAGGCGCAGGGTGCCGTAGACCAGCTCGGTGGCGAGTGCCGCGTCGCGCCGGTCCATGCCCTTCTGCTCGGCTTCGCGCAGGAGCGAGGGCAGGATCAGGTTGGCGTAGGCGTCGCGCTCGTCGACGGCCCGCAGGGCGCGGAAGGCGACGATGCGCGCCGGGTCCTTCTTGGGACGACGGTGCGGACGGGGCGCGCGGGCGGCGCTGGGTGTGCTCACAGGTGCCTCAAAGTGCTGCGGTGGTTATCGAACGAACAGTATTCCCCATGTCCCGGGGACGCGTCTCCGAAGGTACACCCGGCCTGCGACCGGGGCCCGTCCTCGACGCCCGGGCGACGCGGGGCCGGGCACGGGCCCGGCGCAGCGCGCCGCCCCTCGGCGGGCATCAGCGCGCGGCGTCCTCGAAGCGCTCGCCGGACTCGATGCGCGCCCCCCGGGCCCAGTCGGCGGCGCGCATCGGCTTCTTGCCCTGCGGCTGCACCTCGCCCAGCTCGATCTCGTGGCTGCCGGTGCCGACGCGGACGCTGTTCTTGCCGACGGCCAGCTCACCGGGGGCGAGCGCGGAGGCGTCCGTCACCAGCTTCACCGGGCCGGAGACCTTGAGCCGCTCGCCGCGGAAGAGCGTCCAGGCGCCGGGGGCGGGGGCGCACCCGCGCACCACCCGGTCGATCCGCAGCGCCGGGTGGGCCCAGTCGATCCGGGCGTCCTCGACGGTGATCTTCGGCGCCAGCGTGATGCCGTCGGCGGGCTGCGGGACGGCGTGCAGGGAGCCTTCGGCGATGCCGTCCATGGTGGCGGCCAGCAGTCGGGCGCCGGAGTGCGCGAGGCGGTCGAGCAGCTCGCCGCTGGTGTCGGCCGGGCGGATCTCCTCGGTGATGACGCCGTAGACCGGGCCGGAGTCCAGGCCCTGCTCGATCAGGAAGGTGGACGCGCCGGTGACCTCGTCGCCGGCCAGCACCGCGTGCTGCACTGGTGCCGCGCCGCGCCAGGCCGGGAGCAGCGAGAAGTGCAGGTTGACCCAGCCGTGCTTGGGGATCTCCAGCGCGCCGGGGCGCAGCAGTGCGCCGTAAGCGACCACCGGGCAGCAGTCGGGGGCGAGTTCGGTGAGACGGGCGATGAACTCCGGGTCGCTGGGCTTCGCCGGCTTGAGGACCTCGATCCCGGCCTCCTCGGCGCGCTGGGCGACGGGGCTGGCGACCAGCTTGCGGCCGCGCCCGGCGGGGGCGTCGGGGCGGGTGACCACCGCGACGACCTCGTGCTGGTCACTGGCGAGCAGGGCGTCCAGGGCGGGAACGGCGACCTCGGGGGTGCCGGCGAACACGAGGCGCATCAAGGGCCTTTCTGGTAGCGGTAATTCAGTAGTGGTGGCGCGGCGGCGGCGGTCAGCGCGCGGAGCCGAAGGTGCTGTGCGGGGAGACCCTGACGACGGGCGCGGGGCCGCCGCCCCAGTCCGCCTCGCGGATCGCCTTCAGCGCTTCCTTGCGCCGCTCGCGGTCGAGGCGGTCGATGAAGATGATGCCGTCGAGGTGGTCGGTCTCGTGCTGGATGCAGCGGGCGAGCAGTTGGGTGCCCTCGACGGTGATCGGATCGCCGTACATGGTGAAGCCCCTGGCGACCACGCCGTACGCGCGCTTGGTGTCGTAGCGCAGGCCGGGGAGCGAGAGGCAGCCCTCCGGGCCGTCCTGCTCCTCTTCGGTCAGCGACAGGTCGGGGTTGATCAGGTGCCCGGTGACGCCGTCCACGTGATAGGTGAACACCCGGAGGGAGACTCCGAGTTGGGGAGCAGCCAGCCCGGCGCCGGGGGCGTCGAGCATGGTCTCGGTGAGGTCCCGGACGAGGGTGCGCAGTTCCTTGTCGAAGGTCGTCACCGGCTGGGCGGTGGCCCGCAGGACGGGGTCACCGAAGATGCGGATCGGCTGGATCGCCACGGCGTACGGGCTCCTGTCCGTCGGGAGTTCGGTGTGTGCGGAGGTTCGGCGTGCGGGGGTTCGGCGTGCGGGGGTTCGGCGTGCGGAGCCCCGGGGTCCAGGCGTGCAGGGTCCGGACCTCCGGAGTCCGGACGTCCGGGAGGCCGGGCCCACCGGACCACGGACCCCGCACGGGCCGGCCACCGGTCAAGTCTATGCAATCGGATCCGGGCGCCGTCCGCCCCCACCGCACCGCTCCCGTGCAGGTCTTCGGCTCCCGGCATCGTGTTCTGGCATATCCCGAGTCGGCCCGGCTGCGTGACCCCGGCGGCCGGTCCGGCGTTGGTCAAGTGAGATTGACCGGGGCCGGGACGCGCGGGACACCGCGTTCCGGCCGAGCTGAACCGTACGGAAGGTGGCACGTAGGCCATGGCCGAGCAGATCAATCACGACGCCCGGGCGCGGGCGAGCCTGCACCTGCTGGTGCGGGACATCGAGCGGGTGCGGCGGCAGGTCGATGCACTGCGGACGCTCACCGCCCAGTTGGGCAACGTCTACCGTCCGCGCCGCCCCAGTACCTCGGCCGGGTTCGTGGTGTACGGGCGGGCGCCCGCGCCGACGGTGCGTCTGGCGCAGGAGCTGCGCGAGAGCGTGGAGACGCTGGTGGCGGCGGCGGTCGAGTTCGACCGCGCGCTGGGCTTCTCCTGGGACTCGGTGGGCTCGGCCCTCGGGGTCACCAAGCAGGCGGTGCACCGGCGCTACGGGATGCGCCGGCCGACCAGCGAGCTGCTGGCGGCCGGCGGGGTGCCGGCCGGCGGCGTCCCGGGGGTGCCGGGGCCGAGCCGGCCGGACCGCTCCGAGGAGCTGCCGGCCGCCGCGTCCGCCCCGACCGGGCTGGCCGCGACCGTCCCGGCGGCCCGCCAGGGCGGCCTGGACCGCAGCGCCCTGGACCGGGCCGTACTGGAGCGGTCCGCACACGACCGCCCTACCCACGACCGGGGCGCCCTGGACCGCCCCGGCATCCCCCTGCGCGGCTGAGCCCCCTGGGGTCCGTGCGGTCCGGCCGAGCGGGCCGAACCGCACGGGCCCTCGGGCCCTCGGGCCCACGGCCACCGCCCGGCAGCCCGCACGCTCCACCCGACCCGTCCGCGAGCCTCACCCACCACCCTCACCGACCACCCCGCTCAGCCGATGTCCGTCGGATCGATCCGCACCTTCACCGCCTCCGGCGTCCGCAGGGCGATCCGCGCGATCTGCGCCGCCTTCAGCGCCGCCGCGAGCGCCGCGCCCTGCCCGGGCGGCACCCGCAGCAGCGCCCGCTCCTGCTCCTCCCCCCGCAGCGCCGTCGTCGGCACCGGCCCCAGCACGTCCGCCTCGGAGGGCAGCCGGATCAGCCCGAGCAGGTCCGCCACCGCCGCCGGACTGCCACTGACCGAGGCCATCCGCGACACCGGGGGGAAGTGCAGGTGCGCCCGCTCCTCCAGCTCCAGCCCGGCGTGGCCGAGCGGATCCCACCGGACCAGCGCCTGCACCGGCCGTGCCGTCGGCTCGGCCACCACGACCACCGTGCCGCCCTCCGTCGACGGCTTCACCAGTGCGGCGGCGGTCAGCCAGAGCCGCAGCGTCTCCTCACCGGCCCGCAGGTCGGGGCGGCCGAGCAGCGCCCAGCCGTCCAGCAGCAGCGCGGCCGCGTAGCCGCTGCCGCCCTCCACCACCGGCTCGGCGCCCGGGGTGGAGATCACCAGGGCGGGCTCCGCCGGGACGGTCGTCAGCACCGCGTCCCGCCCGGAGGTGCGGACCGGGATGCGCGGGAATGCCTTGCCGAGCTCCTCCGCCGTCCGCCGGGCGCCGACCACCTGGGCCCGCAGCCGGAACGAACCGCACTCCTGGCAGTGCCAGTCGGCCGCGGCCTCCCCGCACCACCCGCACTGCAGTGGCGCGTCGGCGGACGACGCCTCCAGCGGGCCCTCGCAGCGGCGGCAGCGCGCGGGGGTGCGGCAGTTCCCGCAGGACAGCCGGGGCACGTAGCCGCGGCGCGGCACCTGGATGAGCACCGGGCCGCCGCTCGCCAGCGCCTCCCGCGCCACCTCCCAGGCCACCGAGGGCAGCCGGGCGGCCTGGGCCGCCGCGTCCCGGTGCTGGTCCTGGTCGGTGACGGTACGGACCCTCGGCGCCACCTGCCGGACGGTCTCCCGGTCGGCCACCAGCGGCCGGGCCCAGCCGGTGCTGACCAACTGCGCGCCCTCGACCGTGACGGCGTGCCCGCCGAGCAGGACGCCCGCGCCCTCCTCGGCCGCGCGCAACAGCGCGACCTCCCGCACGTGCGGGTGCGGGCTGCGCGGATCGCTGTGGCTGCCGTCACCGTCGGACCAGACGACCACCAGCCCGAGGTCGTGCACCGGCGCAAACATGGCGGCGCGGGTGCCGATGGCGGCGCGCACCGAGCCGCGGCTCACCGTCAGCCAGCGCCGGTAGCGCTCGCGCGGGCCGAGCTCGGCGGCCAGGGTCGCGTGCATGCCCTCGCCCAGCAGCTCGGTGAGCGCCTGGTCCACCCGCGCCACCGACCGCCCCTCCGGCAGGACGACCAGTGCGCCGCGCCCGCTCGCCAGCGTGGCGGCGACGGCCCGGGCGATCTCGTACGGCCAGCCGGGGCCGGGCAGTGCCGTCCAGACCGCGCGCGGCGAGCCACCGGCGGCCAGCGAGGTGAGGAAGTCGGGCCCGGCGGGGTAGCGGGACCAGCCGCCGGCCTGCGGCGCCGGGGGCGGCGGGCCGGGCGGCGGCGAGGGCTCGGCCTCGGCCTTGGCGTGCCGGGGCGGAACGGCCAGCTGCAGGACGTCCGCCAGGGTGCCCGCGTACCGGTCGGCGACGGTGCGGCAGAGCCGCAGCAGCTGCGGGGTGAGCACCGGTTCGGGCGAGAGGACCTGGGCGAGCGGTGCCAGCGGACCGGCGAAGTCGCTCTTCTCCAGGCGCTCGACGATGAACCCGTCGTGCAGCTCCCCGCCCTCGCGCTGGCCCTTCACCACCCGCGCCCCGAAGCGCACCCGCACCCGGACGCCGGGCTGAGCGTCCTGCGCCATCGTGGCGGGCACCTCGTAGTCGAAGAACTTGTCGATGGTCAGGACGCCCTTGTCGACGACCACCCGGGCCACCGGCAGGTGCTCGGCCCGCTTGGCGCCGTGCCACGTCCGGGGCTTGGCCCGGCGGACCGTCTCCCGGATGAAGGCAAGCTGCTCCGGCGCCGCCCCGGCCTCGTCACTCCCCTGCGTGCTGCTCATCGCTCCCAGTACTACCAGGTCACACCGACAGGACGCGCCGCGGCGCCCACGGCGCCGGGAGAGCCCCACAACGCCGCAGGCGGCGGTCGCCCCTGTGCCGGGGCGACCGCCGCCTGCGGTCCGATCACATCAGCCGACCGCAGGTCAGTCCTGCACGGCCTTCTTCAGCTGCTCGACCCGGTCCGTCCGCTCCCAGGTGAAGTCCGGCAGCTCACGGCCGAAGTGGCCGTACGCGGCGGTCTGCGAGTAGATCGGGCGGAGCAGGTCCAGGTCGCGGATGATCGCGGCCGGGCGAAGGTCGAACACCTCGGTGACGGCCTTCTGGATGGCGAGCACCGGCACGGTCTCGGTGCCGAATGTCTCCACGAAGAGGCCGACCGGCTCGGCCTTGCCGATCGCGTACGCGACCTGCACCTCGGCGCGGCTGGCGAGGCCGGCGGCGACGATGTTCTTCGCCACCCAGCGCATCGCGTAGGCGGCCGAGCGGTCCACCTTGGACGGGTCCTTGCCGGAGAAGGCACCGCCACCGTGGCGGGCGAAGCCGCCGTAGGTATCGATGATGATCTTGCGGCCGGTGAGGCCGGCGTCGCCCATCGGGCCGCCGATCTCGAAGCGCCCGGTCGGGTTGACCAGCAGGCGGTAGCCGTCGGTGACCAGCTTGATGCCCTGCTCGGCGAGCGCCTTGAGCTCCGGCTCCACGACGAACTCGCGGATGTCCGGGGTGAGCAGCGAGTCGAGGTCGATGTCGCTCGCGTGCTGCGAGGAGACGACCACCGTGTCGAGGCGGACGGCCTTGTCGCCGTCGTACTCGATGGTGACCTGGGTCTTGCCGTCGGGGCGCAGGTACGGGATGGTCCCGTTCTTGCGGACCTCGGAGAGGCGCCGCGACAGGCGGTGCGCCAGGGTGATCGGCAGCGGCATGAGCTCGGGCGTCTCGTCGGACGCGTAGCCGAACATCAGGCCCTGGTCACCGGCGCCCTGCTTGTCCAGGTCGTCCTCGTCACCCTCCACCCGGGCCTCGTACGCCGTGTCGACACCCTGTGCGATGTCGGGCGACTGGGCACCGATGGACACCGACACGCCGCAGGAGGCGCCGTCGAAGCCCTTCTTGGAGCTGTCGTAGCCGATCTCCAGGATCTTCTCCCGGACGAGCTGGGCGATCGGCGCGTACGCCTTGGTGGTCACCTCGCCGGCCACGTGCACCTGGCCGGTGGTGATGAGCGTCTCCACGGCGACCCGGGAGGTCGGGTCCTCTCGGAGGAGAGCGTCAAGGATGGTGTCGCTGATCTGGTCAGCGATCTTGTCGGGGTGTCCCTCGGTCACGGATTCCGAGGTGAACAGGCGGCGAGACACAGCGCTCCCTGGGGTTGCAGCGGCTGCTGACTGAAGGCCCCCGGCGGACCGGGGACATCCGGAAAGACTTGATTCCTGGAGTGTAACGGTCAGCTACCGGCTATCGGGACTCGATTCCGGAAAAGGAGACCGGATACTCGCCCCTTGAGATCACTCCGCGACCGGTTGCCACCGCTTCGCGACCAGGTCCCACACCACGTCGGCGAGCGCCTCCTTGGGGCCCACCGGCACCGCCGTCTCACTGCCGTCCGAGCCCAGCACCACGGCCTCGTTGACGTCCGTACCGAACGCCTTGCCGTTGCCGACCTCGTTCACCACCAGCAGGTCGCAGCCCTTGCGGGCGAGCTTGGCGCGACCGTTCGCGAGCACGTCGTCGGTCTCCGCCGCGAAACCCACCACCAGCTGACCCGAACGGGGTCGGTGCGTGGAGAGCTCGGCCAGGATGTCCGGGTTGCGGACCAGCGCGACCGGGGCCGGCTCGACCCCGTCGACCTTCTTGATCTTGCCGCCGGCGTACTCGGCCGGCCGGAAGTCGGCCACCGCGGCGGCCATCACCACCACGTCGGCGTCGGCCGCCGCCTTGATCGCGGCCTCCCGCAGCTCCAGCGCGGTCGAGACGTGCACCACGTCCACCCCGGCCGGGTCGGGCAGCTCCGCGTTGGCCGAGAGCAGCGTCACCCGGGCACCGCGGGCGGCGGCGGTGGCGGCGAGCGCGTAGCCCTGCTTGCCGGAGGAGCGGTTGCCGAGGTAGCGCACCGGGTCCAGCGGCTCACGGGTGCCGCCGGCCGAGACCACCACGTGCCGGCCGGCCAGATCGGCGACGGCGGTGCCCCGGCGCAGCAGCGCCCGGCAGGCGTCGAAGATCGCGGACGGCTCGGGCAACCGCCCCTTGCCGGTGTCCTTGCCGGTCAGCCGCCCGACGGCGGGCTCCAGCACGACGACGCCCCGGCGGCGCAGCGTGGCCACGTTCTCCCGGGTCGCCGGGTGCTCCCACATCTCGGTGTGCATCGCGGGTGCCAGGACGACCGGGCAGCGCGCGGTGAGCAGGGTGTTGGTGAGCAGGTCGTCGGCCAGCCCGTGGGCCGCCTTCGCCATCAGGTCCGCGGTCGCGGGGGCGACCACGACGAGGTCGGCGCTCTGCCCGATCCGCACGTGCGGCACCTCGTGGACCCGTTCCCAGGTCTCGGTGGCGGCCGGCCGGCCGGACAGCGCGGCCCAGGTGGCCTCGCCGACGAAGTGCAGCGCGGCCTCGGTGGGCACCACGGTGACCTGGTGACCGGATTCGGTGAACCGCCGCAGCACCTCGCACGCCTTGTAGGCGGCGATGCCGCCGCTGACGCCGAGGACGACGCGGGGGGCGTCGGCCCGGTCCGTGCTCGCGCTCATGCTTCCCACTCTCTCCTCGCTCGGGACGTGCTCACCCTACGGCCCCCCGCCGGCCGGCGGCACGGTGCACCCCACCCCACCCGGGGCCACCCGCCCGGGCGGGGCGCACGGCTCCGGGGAAAGCCGAAGGGCCCGCCGGAACGAATCCGACGGGCCCTTCGACAGTTCGACAGAACGAGAGGTGACCGGCTCAGGCCGCCTCGATCGCCTCCGCGGTGAGCATGCCGGCGTTGATCTCGCGCAGCGCGATCGACAGCGGCTTCTCGTGCACGTGGGTGTCGACCAGCGGGCCGACGTACTCCAGCAGGCCCTCACCGAGCTGCGAGTAGTACGCGTTGATCTGGCGCGCGCGCTTGGCGGCGTAGATCACGAGGCTGTACTTGGAGTCGGTGGCCTCAAGCAGCTCATCGATCGGCGGGTTGATGATGCCCTCGGGCGCGGTCATGGAAGAGGACACGCGAAAACCTTCCGAAAGGTGGAAAAGACAGACAGGTCAGGCTACACCGAGCAAGGCTAGCAGTTCGGCCGCTACCTGCTCGACCGAGGTGTTGACAAGACTCGTGTCGAACTCCGGCTCGGCGGCCAGCTCGACCTTGGCCGCGTCCAGCCGCTTCTCGATCACGTCCTGCGGCTCGGTGCCCCGGCCGGTGAGCCGGCGCACCAGCTCGTCCCAGCTCGGCGGAGCCAGGAAGACCAGCTGCGCCTCGGGCATCGACTCGCGCACCTGGCGGGCGCCCTGCAGGTCGATCTCCAGCAGGACCGGCACGCCGGCTTCCAGCTTCTCCAGTACGGCCTGGCGCGGGGTGCCGTAGCGGTTGCCCGCGAACACGGCCCACTCCAGCAGCTCGCCGTTGGCGATCAGCTTCTCGAACTCGTCGTTGTCGACGAAGTGGTACTGGACCCCGTGCTGCTCGCCCGGCCTCGGGTGGCGGGTCGTCGCCGACACCGACAGCCAGACCTCGGGGTGCTGCTTCCTCATATGAGCGACGACCGTGCTCTTGCCGACCCCCGAGGGGCCGGAGAGCACGGTCAGCCGCGGACGCTCACTCATGCACCGATTATCCCGGATCGCGGACGCTTCCGGGACCACGGGGGCACGGTCAGGCGGCACCGCCGCCGAACTCCCGCTCCAGGGAGGCGATCTGGTTCGTACCGAGGCCACGGACGCGACGGCTCTCACTGATGCCGAGGCGCTCCATGATCTGCTTGGCGCGAACCTTGCCCACGCCCGGGAGGGACTCCAGCAGTGCGGAGACCTTCATCTTGCCGATCACGTCGTTGTCGGCCTTGCCGGCCTTGATCACCTCGTGCAGGGAGGCGCCGGAGTGCTTGAGCCGGTTCTTGACCTCGGCGCGCTCCCGGCGAGCCTCGGCGGCCTTGGCGAGCGCGGCGGTGCGCTGTTCAGGGGTAAGGGGCGGAAGAGCCACGCCGTTCACCTCAGGGTGTGGAAGGAAGGGATTGAGCTATGACTGGTTTGGTTCCCAGGACACCGGCCGCAGGGGAACCTCATGGCTCTGACCTGCGAGAGCAACGGGAATCGCCGCTCTTCGATGACCTATCGCCGGACACTACCCGGATTGCGGCGCCACGTCAGGAAAAGAACACGAAAAGTCCTGGTCAGCCAAGGCCGACCAGGACTTTCCCGGGCAAAATGACCGCGATTGCGGACCTTTGACGCCACCGATGTGACCGCGCTCACGTCACGTCGTGAGGTCCCGCGCCACCCCGTCGCGCCATCGCAGCACATCACGCCACGTCTCGGGTGGCCGTTCCGCGACCTCCGACGGCGTTCCGGCGCCCGCTACTTCACGGCGTCCGCGTACTCCTGGACGAAGCGCTCCGCCGCCTCCCGCAGGGCCGGCAGCGACGGGCCGTGCCGCAGGACGTCCCGGCTGACGCTCGGCACCACGTTGCGCACCGAGGCGCCGAAGACCCGCGGCAGGTCCGCCATCGTGGCGCCCTGGGCACCGATTCCCGGGGCCAGCAGCGGCCCGTTGACGTCCAGGTCGACGCCGGCGTCGGCCAGCGTCGCGCCGACCACCGCACCGAAGGAGCCGAGCGGCTCGGCACCCGCGTTCTCGGCGGCCAGCTGGCGCAGCACGGAGGCCGCCACGGACTCGCCGTCCGCGCCGGTCGCGCGCTGCACCTCGGCGCCCTCCGGGTTGGAGGTGAGCGCCAGCGCGAACACCCCCGCGCCGCTCCGCGCGGCCAGGTCGAGCGCCGGGCGCAGCGAACCGAAGCCCAGGTAGGGGCTGACGGTGACGGCGTCCGAGAAGAGCGGGCTGCCCGGTGCGAGGAAGGCCTCGGCGTAGGCGGCCATGGTGGAGCCGATGTCGCCGCGCTTGGCGTCCATCAGGACCAGCGCGCCGGCCGCACGGGCCTCCTCGACGGACTTCTCCAGCACCGCGACGCCCCTGGAGCCGAAGCGCTCGAAGAAGGCGGCCTGGGGCTTGAGCACGGCGACCCGGTCGGCGAGGGCCTCGACCACGGTGCGGCTGAAGGTCTCCAGGCCCGCCACGGAGTCCTCCAGCCCCCAGGCGGCGAGCAGGGCGGCGTGCGGGTCGATGCCGACGCAGAGCTGGCCACGGGTGTCGAGGGCGTGGCGCAGGCGGGCACCGAAGGGGGCGAGGGTCATGACGTCCTTCCAGGGCGTACGGCGTGGGTGGGGGGATTCGGGCGCTGCGGCGGCCCGCTGCGCCGGTTCAGGAGGCCTCGGCGCGGTCAGGAGGCCTTGGCGCTGCCGACGGCGGCGGCCAGGTCGCGGAAGCCGCCGGCCCGGACGCGGGCGGAGAGGCCCTGGTGGATGCGCCGGCACCAGAACGGGCCCTGGTAGACGAAGGCGCTGTAGCCCTGGACCAGGTCGGCGCCGTGGACGATGCGCTGCCAGGCGTCCTCGGCGGTCTCGATGCCGCCGACCGAGACCAGGGTGAGCCGGCCCTCGGTGCGGGCGCGCAGGCGCTGCAGCACATCCAGCGCACGGGCCTTGAGCGGGGCGCCGGAGAGGCCGCCCATGCCGATCTCCTCGATCCGGGCGGCGCTCTCGCGCAGGCCCTCGCGGCCGATCGTGGTGTTGGTGGCGATGATGCCGTCCAGGCCCAGCTCCAGGGCCAGGTCGGCGACCGCGTCCACGTCCTCGTCGGCCAGGTCGGGGGCGATCTTGACCAGCAGCGGCACGTGGTGCGCGGTGGAGCGGTCGGCGGCCTCGCGGACGGCGGCGAGCAGCGGGCCGAGGTGCGAGACGGCCTGGAGGTTGCGCAGCCCCGGGGTGTTCGGCGAGCTGACGTTGACCACCAGGTAGTCGGCGTACTTGGCGAGCCGCTCGGTGGACTTCACGTAGTCGGCGACCGCATCGGCCTCCTCGACCACCTTGGTCTTGCCGATGTTGATGCCGACCACCGGGGTGGAGCTGGTGTGCGGGCGCTGGGCGAGGCGGGCGGCGACCCGGGCCGAGCCCTGGTTGTTGAAGCCCATCCGGTTGATCAGCGCGCGGTCCTCGACCAGGCGGAACAGCCGCGGGGCCGGGTTGCCGGGCTGCGGCTCACCGGTGACGGTGCCGATCTCGACGTAGTCGAAGCCGAGCATCGACAGACCGTCGATGCCGACGCCGTTCTTGTCGAAGCCGGCCGCCAGGCCGAACGGGCCGGGCAGGTCGAGGCCGAGGGCGGTGGTGCGCAGCGCCCGGTCGCGCGGTGCAAGCACCAGCCGCACGAGGGTGCGCAGGCCGGGCACCGAGGAGGCCAGCCGGACCCAGAAGAAGGCCAGGTGGTGGGCCTTCTCGGGGTCCATCTTCTTGAACACGTGGTCGAACAGGAGCTTGTACAAAACGGGCCTCCAAAGGGTGCGGGCGCAGCCCGTCGGCGGGGTGGCGGTGGCGGGCCTTGGCGTCCCCCGGCCGGAGGCCGGAGGTGGGTGGGCATGGCAGTGGGGGGCACCCGGCGGTTCGGTGCCCCCCACTGCGGTGGTGCTACTTCGTGCGGCCGGCGTTGATCAGCTGGGCGTGCTCCTGGAGCGACATCACCCCGACCTCGTCGCGCAGCAGCGCGTCGATGCCCTGGACGGCGGCGCCCATGGCCTGGACGGTGGTCAGGCAGGGCACGGCGCGCGCGACGGCGGCGGTGCGGATCTCGTAGCCGTCGAGGCGGCCACCGGTGCCGTACGGCGTGTTGATGATGAGGTCGACCTCACCGTCGTGGATCAGCTGGACGATGGTCCGCTCGCCGTTCGGGCCCTCGCCCTCGCTGTGCTTGCGCACCACGGTGGCGGGGATGCCGCCGCGCTGCAGCACCTCGGCGGTGCCGGCGGTGGCGAGCAGCTCGAAGCCGAGGCCGACCAGCGCGCGGGCCGGGAAGACCAGGTTGCGCTTGTCGCGGTTGGCGACGGAAACGAAGACCTTGCCCTTGGTCGGCAGCGCGCCGTAGGCACCGGCCTGCGACTTGGCGTACGCCGTGCCGAAGACCTTGTCGATGCCCATGACCTCGCCGGTGGAGCGCATCTCCGGGCCGAGCACGGTGTCCACGCCGCGGCCGTAGATGTCGCGGAAGCGGCTCCACGGCATCACGGCCTCCTTGACGGAGATCGGGCAGTCGGCGGGCAGGGTGCCGCCGTCGCCCTCGGCCGGGAGCAGGCCCTCGGCGCGCAGCTCGGCGACGGTGGCGCCGAGCGAGATCCGGGCGGCGGCCTTGGCCAGCGGCACCGCCGTGGCCTTGGAGGTGAACGGCACGGTGCGGGAGGCGCGCGGGTTGGCCTCCAGCACGTACAGGATGTCGCCGGAGAGGGCGAACTGGATGTTGATCAGACCGCGGACGCCGACTCCGCGGGCGATCGCCTCGGTGGAGGCGCGCAGCCGCTTGATGTCGTAGCCGCCGAGGGTGATCGGGGGCAGCGCGCAGGCGGAGTCGCCGGAGTGGATGCCGGCCTCCTCGATGTGCTCCATGACGCCGCCGAGGTAGAGCTCGGTGCCGTCGTAGAGCGCGTCGACGTCGATCTCCACCGCGTCGTCGAGGAAGCGGTCGATCAGCACCGGGTGCTCGGAGATCAGACCGGCGTGCCGCTCCAGGTAGGACGCGAGCGAGGGCTCGTCGTAGACGATCTCCATGCCGCGGCCGCCGAGCACGTAGGACGGGCGGGCCAGCACGGGGTAGCCGATCTCGTCGGCGATCGCCTTGGCCTCCTCGAAGGAGAAGGCGGTGCCGTGCTTGGGGGCCGGCAGGCCGGCGTCGCGCAGCACGCGGCCGAAGGCGCCGCGCTCCTCGGCGAGGTCGATCGCCTCGGGCTGGGTGCCGACGATCGGCACGCCGTTGTCCTTGAGCGCCTGGGCCAGGCCCAGCGGGGTCTGGCCGCCGAGCTGGACGATCACGCCGGCCAGCGGTCCGGCCTGCTGCTCGGCGTGGACGATCTCCAGCACGTCCTCCAGGGTGAGCGGCTCGAAGTAGAGCCGGTCGGAGGTGTCGTAGTCGGTGGAGACGGTCTCCGGGTTGCAGTTGACCATCACGGTCTCGTACCCGGCCTCGGCCAGCGCGAAGGAGGCGTGGACGCAGGAGTAGTCGAACTCGATGCCCTGGCCGATGCGGTTGGGGCCCGAGCCGAGGATGATCACCGCGGGCTTGGTGCGCGGGGCGACCTCGTTCTCCTCGTCGTAGGACGAGTAGAAGTACGGGGTCCTGGCGGCGAACTCGGCGGCGCAGGTGTCGACGGTCTTGAACACCGGACGGATGCCGAGCGCGTGCCGGACCTCGCGGACCACGTCGGACCGCAGGCCGCGGATCTCGCCGATCTGCTGGTCGGAGAAGCCGTGCCGCTTGGCGTGGCGCAGCAGCTCGGGGGTGAGCTCGCCGGCCTCGGTCAGCTCGGCGGCGATCTCGTCCAGCAGGAAGAGCTGGTCGACGAACCACGGGTCGATCTTGGTGGCCTCGAACACCTCCTCCGCGGTGGCGCCGGCCCGGATGGCCTCCATGACGGTGTTGATCCGGCCGTCGGTGGGCACCACGGCCTTCTCCAGCAGCGCGGCCTTGTCGCCGACGGGGCCGGCCCAGGTGAACTGGGAGCCCTTCTTCTCCAGCGAGCGGAGCGCCTTGTTGAGCGCCTCGGGGAAGTTGCGGCCCATGGCCATGGCCTCGCCGACCGACTTCATGGTGGTGGTCAGCGTCGCGTCGGCGCTCGGGAACTTCTCGAACGCGAACCGCGGGACCTTCACCACGACGTAGTCGAGGGTCGGCTCGAACGACGCCGGCGTCTGCTCGGTGATGTCGTTGGGGATCTCGTCCAGGGTGTAGCCCACGGCGAGCTTCGCCGCGATCTTGGCGATCGGGAAGCCGGTCGCCTTCGAGGCCAGCGCCGAGGAGCGCGAGACGCGCGGGTTCATCTCGATGACGATGACCCGGCCGTCCTCGGGGTTGACCGCGAACTGGATGTTGCAGCCGCCGGTGTCGACCCCGACCTCGCGGATGACCTCGATGCCGACGTCGCGCAGGATCTGGTACTCGCGGTCGGTCAGCGTCATCGCCGGGGCGACGGTGATCGAGTCACCGGTGTGCACGCCCATCGGGTCGAAGTTCTCGATGGAGCAGACGACCACGACGTTGTCGTTCTTGTCGCGCATCAGCTCCAGCTCGTACTCCTTCCAGCCGAGGATGGACTCCTCCAGGAGCACCTCGGTGGTCGGCGACAGGGTCAGGCCCTGGCCGGCGATGCGCCGCAGCTCGTCCTCGTCGTGGGCGAAGCCGGAGCCGGCGCCGCCCATGGTGAAGGAGGGCCGGACCACGACCGGGTAGCCGCCGAGCGTGTCGACGCCGGCCAGCACCTCGTCCATGGTGTGGCAGATCACCGAGCGAGCGGACTCGCCGTGGCCGATCTTGGCGTTGACGGCCTCGACGACGCCCTTGAAGAGCTCGCGGTCCTCGCCCTTGTGGATCGAGTCGACCTTGGCGCCGATCAGCTCGACGTTGTACTTGGCGAGCACGCCGTTGGCGTCCAGCGAGATCGCCGTGTTGAGCGCGGTCTGCCCGCCGAGGGTCGGCAGCAGGGCGTCGGGGCGCTCCTTGGCGATGATCTTCTCGACGAACTCCGGGGTGATCGGCTCGACGTAGGTGGCGTCGGCGATCTCCGGGTCGGTCATGATCGTGGCCGGGTTGGAGTTGACCAGGATGACCCGCAGGCCCTCGGCCTTGAGCACCCGGCAGGCCTGCGTGCCCGAGTAGTCGAACTCGGCGGCCTGGCCGATCACGATCGGGCCGGACCCGATGACCAGGACGGACTTGATGTCGGTGCGCTTAGGCACGCTGGCCCTCCATGAGCTCAACACTGTGCTTGTCGTCGCCCCGCATGAGCGCGACGAACCGGTCGAAGAGGTAGGCCGCGTCGTGCGGGCCGGCTGCCGCTTCGGGGTGGTACTGCACGCTGAAGGCGGGCACGTCCAGCGCCTGGAGGCCCTCGACCACGTCGTCGTTGAGGCAGACGTGGGAGACCTCGACCCGGCCGAAGGGCGTGTCGCTCACCTTGTCCAGCGGTGCGTTCACGGCGAAGCCGTGATTGTGCGCGGTGACCTCGACCTTGCCGGTGGTGCGGTCCTGCACCGGCTGGTTGATGCCGCGGTGGCCGTACTTGAGCTTGTAGGTTCCGAAGCCCAGCGCGCGGCCGAGGATCTGGTTGCCGAAGCAGATCCCGAAGAACGGGGTCCTGCGCTCCAGCACGCCCTGCGCCACGGCGACCTGGTGGTCGGCGGTGGCCGGGTCGCCCGGGCCGTTGGAGAAGAAGACGCCGTCCGGGTTGACGGCGTAGACGTCCTCCAGCGTGGAGTTCGCCGGCAGCACGTGCACCTCGATGCCGCGCTCGGCCATCCGCTGCGGGGTCATCGCCTTGATGCCGAGGTCCAGCGCGGCCACGGTGAACTTCTTCTCACCGATGGCGGGCACCACGTACGCCTCGGTGGTGGCGACCTCGGGGCAGAGGTCGGCGCCCTTCATCTCGGGCGACTGCTGCACCCTGGCCAGCAGGGCGGCGTCGTCCGCCAGCGCCGGGCCGGAGAAGATGCCGCAGCGCATCGCGCCGCGCTCGCGCAGGTGGCGGGTGAGGGCGCGGGTGTCGATGCCGCTGATGCCGACGACGCCCTGGTTGACGAGCTCCTCGTCGAGCGAGCGGCGCGAGCGCCAGTTGGACGCGACGCGGGCGGGGTCGCGGACGATGTAGCCGGCGACCCAGATCCGGCGGGACTCGTCGTCCTCGTCGTTCCAGCCGGTGTTGCCGATCTGCGGGGCGGTCATCGCGACCACCTGGCGGTGGTACGACGGGTCGGTCAGGGTCTCCTGGTAGCCGGACATGCCGGTGTTGAAGACGGCCTCGCCGAAGGTCTCGCCGATCGCGCCGTAGGCCTGGCCGCGGAAGGTCCGGCCGTCCTCCAGGACGAGCACGGCGGGGACGCGGTCCCGCCGTTGGCGCTGCGTGGTGGGGGCAGGTGCGGTCATTGAGCGGCCTCTTCCGTCTTCGTCTGCGTACGTGTTGCAAGGTGAGCGATCGCCTCGACCCAGGCGGCGTGCTCGTCGGGGTGGTCGGCCCGGAAGCCGGAGTCCAGCGCGGTGCCCTCGTGCGTCCAGGTGACGACGAGCAGTCCGGACGGCACGACCTTGCCGGCGATCCCGGAGTCCGTCCGGGCACCGGTCAGGTGCTCGGCCGGGATCCAGAAGTCGACGTCGCCGGGGCGCTGCACCAGCAGGCCGTCCGCGCCGAGGGTCAGGTCGGCGCGGCTGCGGGTGCCCAGGCCGTGCGCGACGACCCGGTCCAGCCAGTTCCCGGCGGTGGTGGTGCCGTGGTACCGGCCGCTGGTCTCCAGGATGGTCCGGCCGGCGCGAGCCGGCACGGCGGGCAGCGGCGGGATGCCGGACTGCAGGGTGCGCCGCCAGTTCCAGCCCTGGCGCATCAGCCAGTAGACCAGCCCGATGACCAGCAGCAGGCCGACGGCCCAGCCGATGTAGGCGGGCCAGTCGGTGACCTTGGCCTTCTCCTGGGCGAGCAGGGCGAAGGCGCTCACGCGAGCCCGCCCTGCTCGACCAGCTCGCCGGCCAGCACGGTGGCGGTGCCGCGCAGGAAGGTGGCGTGCACCCGTCCGGGCAGGTCCAGACCGCGGTAGGGGGTGTTGCGGCTGCGGGTGGCGAAGCTGTCGGGATTCACGGCACCACGGTACGCGGGATCGAACAGCACCAGGTTCGCCGGCTCACCGACCGAGACGGGTCGCCCGTGGCCGCCGAGACGGCCGATCCGGGCCGGGCGGTGCGACATCCGGTCGGCGACGCCCTCCCAGTTCAACAGGCCGGTGTCGACCATGGTCTGCTGCACCACGGAGAGCGCGGTCTCCAGGCCGACCATGCCCATCGCGGCCACCGCCCACTCGCAGTCCTTGTCCTCGGACGGGTGCGGCGCGTGGTCGGTCGCCACGGCGTCGATGGTGCCGTCCGCGAGCGCCTTGCGCAGCGCCTGGACGTCGGCCGCGGTGCGCAGCGGCGGGTTCACCTTGTACACCGGGTCGTACGAGCGGACCAGCTCGTCGGTGAGCAGCAGGTGGTGCGGGGTGACCTCGGCCGTGACGTTCCAGCCCTTGGCCTTGGCCCAACGGATGATCTCCACCGAGCCGGCCGTCGAGACGTGGCAGACGTGCAGGCGGGAGCCGACGTGCGCGGCGAGCAGCACGTCACGGGCGATGATCGCCTCCTCGGCGACGGCCGGCCAGCCGCCGAGCCCGAGCTCGCCGGAGACCTGGCCCTCGTTCATCTGGGCGCCCTCGGTGAGCCGCGGCTCCTGGGCGTGCTGGGCGACGACCCCGTCGAAGGCCTTCACGTACTCCAGCGCCCGACGCATGATCACCGCGTCGTCCACGCACTTGCCGTCGTCGGAGAAGACCCGCACCTCGGCGGCCGAGTCGTGCATCGCGCCCAGCTCGGCGAGCTTCTTGCCCTCCAGGCCGACGGTGACGGCGCCGACCGGCCGCACGTCGCAGTAGCCGGACTCCTGGCCGAGCCGCCAGACCTGCTCGACCACACCGGCGGTGTCCGCCACCGGGAAGGTGTTGGCCATCGCGTGCACGGCGGTGAAGCCGCCCATCGCGGCGGCCTGGGTGCCGGTGAGCACCGTCTCGGCGTCCTCGCGGCCGGGCTCGCGCAGGTGGGTGTGCAGGTCGACCAGGCCGGGCAGGACGATCAGGCCGGTGGCGTCGATCTCGATGTCCGCCTCGACCGCGAGGGCGGTGCCGATCTCCTTGACCACGCCGTCGGCGAGGTGGAGGTCCTGCGGGGCGCCGCCGAGGATCTGGGCGTTGCGGATCAGGTAGGTGGTCACTGAGCGGTCTCCACGGAGTCGGTGCGGGGGGCGGCGTCGGCGAGCGTGGCGCCGCCGAGCAGCAGGTACAGGACGGCCATCCGGACGGAGACGCCGTTGGCGACCTGCTCGACCACGGTGCAGCGCGGCGAGTCGGCGACCTCGGCGGTGATCTCCATGCCGCGGACCATCGGGCCCGGGTGCATCACGATGGCGTGCTCGGGCAGCTGCGCCATCCGGTTGCCGTCCAGGCCGTAGCGGCGGCTGTACTCGCGCTCGGTCGGGAAGAAGGCGGCGTTCATCCGCTCGCGCTGGACCCGGAGCATCATCAGCGCGTCGGTCTTGGGGAGCACGCGCTCCAGGTCGTAGCTGACCTCGCAGGGCCAGTTGTCGATACCGATCGGCAGCAGCGTCGGCGGGGCCACGAAGGTGACCTGGGCGCCGAGGGTGGTGAGCAGGTGGACGTTGGAGCGGGCCACCCGGCTGTGCAGGACGTCGCCGACGATGGTCACCCGCCGACCGGCGAGGTCGCGGCCGAGGCCCGCGTTGAGGTGGCGGCGCATGGTGAAGGCGTCGAGCAGCGCCTGGGTGGGGTGCTCGTGGGTGCCGTCACCGGCGTTGATGACGCTGCCGTGCAGCCAGTCGGACTGGGCGAGCCGGGCCGGCGCGCCGGAGGCGTGGTGCCGGATGACGACCGCGTCGGCGCCCATGGCCTGCAGCGTGAGCGCGGTGTCCTTGAGGCTCTCGCCCTTGGAGACCGAGGAGCCCTTGGCGGAGAAGTTGATGACGTCGGCGGAGAGCCGCTTCTCGGCGACCTCGAAGGAGGTCTTGGTCCGGGTGGAGTCCTCGAAGAAGAGGTTGACGACTGTTCGACCACGGAGCGTAGGCAGCTTCTTGACGGCCCGGCCGGAGAGCTGGGCCAGCTCCTCGGCGGTGTCCAGGATCAGCAGCGCGTCGTCGCGGGAGAGATCGGCGGCGGAGACGAGGTGGCGCTTCACGCGGGTTACTCCGGGAGGTGCGGTTCGGACGGCCGGGAGGCCAGGGCCTGCGAGCTGCGCTCACTGCGCGGGGGCCGCGACGCGGCCGCGGTGTCGCGGTCGCCGACCAGGACGGCGTCCACGCCGTCGCTGTCGGCGAGGCGGACCTGGACGGCCTCGCGCAGCGAGGTGGGCAGGTTCTTGCCCACGTAGTCGGCGCGGATCGGCAGCTCGCGGTGGCCGCGGTCGACCAGGACGGCGAGCTGGACGGCGCGCGGGCGGCCGATGTCGCTGAGCGCGTCGAGCGCGGCGCGGATGGTGCGGCCCGAGAAGAGCACGTCGTCGACGAGGATGACGAGCCTGCCGTCGATGCCGCCGGCGGGGATCTCGGTGTGTTCCAGGGCGCGGGCGGGCTTCAGCCGCAGGTCGTCCCGGTACATGGTGATGTCCAGGGTCCCGAACGGGATCTCCCGGCCGGTGATCTGGGCCAGCCGGTCGCGCAGGCGGCGGGCGAGGTGCACACCCCTGGTGTGGATGCCGAGCAGCACGACGTCCTCCGCGCCCTTGGCGCGCTCGACGATCTCGTGCGCTATCCGGGTGATCACCCGGGCGATGTCCGTGCCGTCCAGCACCTGGTGCGGCGGGCGCGGCGTCGGTTCGTGATGTGTGGTCATGCCGAAGCGGACCTCCTTCCCCGCCTCACTGGACGGGCCTTAAAGGATGCCTGGAACGCCCCCGCCGACGCGGCGCGGGCTCCGGTCATCGTACCAGCGTGGCCGAGGGCAAACCGGCGTCCATAATTCCGCTTCACCGGGTTAACGTCCTCGACGCACCGCCGATGCGGGCCATTCGCACGACTGCCCCATTCGGCTTGACGCAGCTACCTCACTCTACGTAACCTCACAGTGAGTTACGAGACTGACGTCGAACCCACCGGTAACGGCGGCGACAATCGCCCGTGACCCACCACTGAACGCGAAGCAATCTCGTCCGGGGAGATCAATGTCCAGCGACTACGCGAAGCAACTCGGAGGCAAACTCCGAGCGATCCGCACTCAGCAGGGGCTCTCCCTGCACGGTGTCGAGGAGAAGTCCCAGGGGCGCTGGAAGGCAGTCGTCGTCGGTTCGTACGAGCGCGGTGACCGTGCGGTCACCGTGCAGCGGCTGGCCGAGCTGGCGGAGTTCTACGGCGTCCCGGTGCAGGAGCTGCTGCCCGGCGGCACGCCCGGTGGTGCGGCCGAGCCGCCGCCGCGCCTCGTCCTGGACCTGGAGAGACTGACCCAGGTCCCCTCCGAGAAGGCCGGGCCGCTGCAGCGCTACGCGGCGACCATCCAGAGCCAGCGCGGTGACTACAACGGCAAGGTGCTCTCGATCCGCCAGGACGACCTGCGCACCCTGGCCGTGATCTACGACCAGTCGCCGTCGATCCTGACCGAGCAGCTGATCTCCTGGGGTGTCCTCAACCCCGACGCGCGCCGTGCGGTGCGCGAGGAGGAGGCGAGCTGAGGCTCGCCCGCACCGGCTCCCTCAGCAGGAACAGGCAGGGCCCAGCAGAAACGTCACGGCGCGACCCCCGGTCCGGGGGCCGCGCCGTCGCGCGTGGCGCCGCGGGCGCCGGGCCGAGGGATTCCCGGGCGGTTCAGCGGACCGTGCCCAGGCTGTAGCCGGGCTCCGCCGCCACGCCGTCCAGCCGCACCGGCGCCGCAGTCGGCGCCCAGTCCCGCCCGCCGCTGGCCCAGGCCCACGCCGCCCGGTGGAAGCACTGGTCGGCGGCGCCGTCGCGGGGCCCGCCGGCGCCGGCCACCGCCGAACCCCGCGTGCCGTGCAGCACCGCCAGGGCCGGCAGCTCCCGGGCCAGGCCCGCGCAGAGCACCGCGCAGATCAGCTCCAGGTCCTCGTCGTTGACCCGCACCACGCCGTCCTCCCACTGGAGCACCCGGGCGGTGGCCGTCAGCCGGCCGCCCGGGGCGTCCACCGCGAGGCGCAGCTCGTACACCCCGCTGCCGGCGCCGACCAGCATCCGCCGGAACACCTCGGCGCCGCGCTGGTAGGTCTCCCGCACCGCGCGGCCGTGCTCCTCGTAGAGCCCGCCGTCCAGCAGCAGGTCCGCGTGGCGCAGCGTCAGCCCGTTATCCCGGGCCCGGACCAGCCGGGGCACGAAGTCCCCGATCAGCTCCTCGCCCTGGTAGGCGAGGAGCTGGGTCTGCAGCGGCGGGTTGACCAGGTAGCGGTCGCGGGCGCCCGGCTCGGCCGGGTCGAGGCCGTGCAGCAGGCAGAACTCCTCGAAGTCCTGCGGGTGGAACATCCGGACCCGGACGGTGTCGAAGCCGCGCCGGGCCTCGTCGAGCAGCTCGGCGGTGTCCCGCAGGTAGCTCTCGAAGTCCGGCGCGTCGGAGAGGCGCCAGGCTCCGGCACGCTCGAAGTCGGCGGCGCTGGTCAGGACACCGATGACGAAGGCCTGGTCGGCGCTGTCCGCCCGGCGCCGCTCGTGCCGCGACCGCGTGCGCGGGCGGGGGCCGGCGGCGGTGCAGTCGGGGGTGCGGCGGGCGCGGCCGTTGCGGCTCATCGGAGGCTCCTGGGGCGGTGGCGGTCGGCGGCGGGGGTGCCGTCGACCGTTGTCCTCCCCAGCCCCGCGTGTCGCACACGTACGGCGTGTCACAGGAATGTAACCGACCGTGAGGCGGGCGTGTCGCGCCGCCGCAGCGCCAGACCGCGCCCTGACGGGCAGGTCCCGTCAGGGCGCGTCGGTCACACCGGGCGCGTCGGTCACACCGGGCGCGTCGGTCACACCGGGCGCGGGACCCGGGCGAGCTGGCGGGACTGCGCGACGAGGCGGCCGGACTCGTCCCAGACCTCGGCGTCCTCCTCGAAGTAGCCGCCGGCGACGTTGCGGGTGGCGTGGGTGACGCGCAGCCAGCCCGGCACCGGCTTCGCCCGCAGGTGGACGGTCAGCTCGACGGTCGGGGCCCAGCCGGGCATGCCGAGATCGAAGGTGACCGGCGGCAGCGCGTCGGCGACCAGCAGAAGCAGCAGCGGGTCGGGCTCGCGACCGTCGGCGAGCCGGAACCAGCCCTGGATCCGGCCGTGGCCGGAGGGCTGCCCGAGCGCCCAGCCGATGGTGGCCGGGTCGAGCCGCAGGTCGAACCGCTCCAGCAGGGCGGCCTGCGCGATCAGTTCCTTGGGGGCGTGCTCGACGCCGATGCACTGGTCCGGCGGCGGCAGCTGCGGCGGCTGCGCGGTGGTGCGCACGTCGCCGCCGGCGTCGGCGTCGGCGAGGTCGCCGTGGGTGGCGACCACCCGCAGCCGCTCCACGCCGTCCTGGCTGAGCGAGGCGGTGCCGGTGGAGAGCGAACGGCCGGTGCGGAGCACCTCGGTGCGGACGGTGGCCGGGCCGGGGTGGGAGGCGGAGAGGTAGTAACCGCTGATCGAGACCGGGTCGGCGTGCTCGCCGTGCTCCAGGGAGAGGGCGTGGCCCGCCATGGCGAGCAGCAGCCCGCCGTTGACGCCGCCGCCGATCTGCCAGCCGGCGCCCAGGTCGCCGTCGTAGCGGCCCGGCTCGGCCGGGTGCCGGGTGAGCGCGATGCCCTGGTCGAACTCGCTGCGGATCGCCGTGGTCATGGGGGGTGGCCTGCCCTTCGCTGCGGGGTCGCCGGCGAGCGGGGTCACCGGCGCACCAGGTTACTGGCGAGTAGGCCCCCAACATACCGCCCCGGGCCCGAACGCACGACGGCCGCCGGACCCCTGACGGGATCCGGCGGCCGTACGTCGGAGTGCTGCTACCGGCGGATGCTCGGCTTGAGCTCCAGGAAGCGGGCGAGCAGGCCGTTGACGAAGGCCGGGGAGTCGTCCGTGGAGAACTCCTTGGCGATCTCGACGGCCTCGTCCAGGACGACCGCGTCCGGGACGCCGTCCTCCCAGATCAGCTCGTACGCACCGAGCCGCAGGACGTTGCGGTCCACGATCGGCATCCGGTCGAGCGTCCAGCCCACCGCGTACTGGGAGATGAGGTCGTCGATCCGGCGGGCGTGCTGGACGTACCCCTCGATCAGCTCCATGGTGTACTCGCCGACCTGAGGGGTGCCCTCGTCCGGCTTGGGCTCCCGGGCGCGGGCCACCCAGTCGGCGAGGACCCGCTGCGGGTCGACCCCGCGGTGGTCGGCCTCGAAGAGGATCTGGAAGGCTCGCGTACGGGCCTTGCTGCGTGCGGCCGACACGGACTTACTTCACCCGGCCGAGGTAGCTGCCGTCGCGGGTGTCGACCTTGATCTTCTCACCGGTCACGATGAACAGCGGGACGGCGATCTCGGCGCCGGTCTCCAGGGTGGCCGGCTTGGAGCCACCGGTGGAGCGGTCGCCCTGGACGCCCGGCTCCGTGTGGGAGATGGTCAGCTCGACCGAGGCCGGGAGCTCGATGTACAGCGGGGCGCCCTCGTACATGGCGACCAGGGCCTCGAAGCCCTCCAGCAGGTACTTCGCGGCGTCGCCGACGACGGCGGGCTCGATCGTGGTCTGGTCGTACGTGTCCGTGTCCATGAACACGAAGTTCTCGCCGTCCTTGTACGAGAACTGCATGCCGCGCTTGTCGACGTTGGCGGTCTCGACCTTGGTGCCGGCGTTGAAGGTCTTGTCGACGACCTTGCCCGTCAGGACCTCCTTGAGCTTGGTGCGCACGAAGGCCGGGCCCTTGCCGGGCTTGACGTGCTGGAACTCGACGACGGACCAGAGCTTGCCGCCCTCCAGCTTGAGAACCATGCCGTTCTTGAGATCGTTCGTGGAAGCCACGGGCGCACTTACTCCTGGATATAGCTGTCAAGGAACCAAGGGGTGCGTCCTGCCGCCTGCGGCCGCCTCCGGGCAGCCGCGGGTCACAGGGCGAGGAGCTCCTTGGTGGTGATGGTGAGCAGCTCGGGCCCGCCCTCTTCGAGGGGGCGCACCACGAGCGTGTCCTCGATCCGGACACCGCCCCTGCCCGGGAGGTGAACCCCTGGGCCGACGGTGACCGGCACGCGGCTGTCCAGTTTACCCATGTCCGACGGCCCGAGGCGCGGGGCCTCCCGGATCTCCAGCCCGATGCCGTGCCCGACGGGGTGCGGCGAGCTCTCGGTGTGCCCGGCCGCGTGGAGGATCTCCCGCGCGGCCTGGTCGGGCACGTACTGCTCGACGCCCGGGCCGAGGGCCTCCCGCCCGGCCCGCTGCGCCCGGAACACCAGCCGGTGCAGCTCGACCTGCCAGGGCGCGGGGGCCGCGCCGATCACGAAGGTCCGGGCGGTGGACACGCCGTACCCGCGGTACTGGGCGCCGAGGACGACGGTGAGGAAGTCCCCCTCCTCCACCCGCCGGTCGGTGGGCTGGTGGGACTGCTGGCCGGAGTGGCTGCCGGTCCCGACCGAGACCGGGAAGGCCGCCCGGTCCGCACCGTGGTCGATCATCCGGCGCTCCAGCTCCATCGCCAGGTGCCGCTCGGTCCGGCCGACCAGGATCGACTCCAGCAGTTCGCCGAGCGCCTGGTCGGCGATCTCGGCCGCGATCCGCAGGTCGGCGATCTCGTGCTCGTCCTTGACCACCCGCAGCCGTTCGACCGCCCGGCTGAGGTCGGTCAGCCGGACACCCTCCGCCAGACCCGCCACCGCCCGGTGCCGGGTGACGGTCAGGTCGTGCTCCTCCACCGCCAGGTCGGCCACCCCCGACCGGGCCGCGGCCGCGGCGGCCGCCAGCGCGGTGTCCGCCCCCGCCGCCACCGGTACCCGGGTGACGTCGTCGGCGATCAGGTGCTCACCGGTGTCGTCCGGCGGCAGGTCGTCCGGCAGCGCCAGCAGCACCCGCTCCCGGGTGAGCAGCAACGTCGCGCCGCACGGCGGGCACCCGGTCAGGTACCGCACGTTCGCCGCCCGGGTGATCAGCGCCGCATCGGCCCCGGTCGCACTGCAGTGCTCCCTCAGACGCTCCCGCCGGCCCGCGTACGCATCAGACATGCGTCGAGCCTACGGAGCCGCTCCACGATCCGCCCGCCGAGCGGATCCGACCGGGCGCCCGGCGGGCTGGGGCCGGGCGGGCGCGCCGCCGAGCGGGCGATCGGAGCCGGTGGCGCATCGCGAGCCCCGGCGCGTGCGCGGTCGCGCACGGCCGACGGCCTGCGGCCGGATCCGTGGCGTCCCGGGAATGGGCCGGACGGCGACCGCGTTGGGATGACACGAAAACGACTTCCATTTCGGTGCACGGCTTCGGCCTGGCACCGGGCCGGCCCCGCCGGGCCGCCCTTTCCATGAGGAGGACCCATGGCTCGCAGCGAACTGCGCCCCGTCGTCAAGCTGAGGTCCACGGCCGGGACGGGCTTCACGTACGTGACCCGCAAGAACCGCCGCACCGACGCGGACCGGCTGGTGCTGCGCAAGTACGACCCGGCCGCGCGCCGGCACGTCGACTTCCGCGAGGAGCGCTGACCCCAGGCGCCGCACCGCGCCCACGAAGCGGCGCCCGCCCGATCGGATCGGGACCTGGGAGGACGTACCGGTGTCCGG
>NZ_JBFAJO010000060.1:0-58741 GCF_040655255.1 Kitasatospora sp. NPDC050463 | reverse complement strand
CCGCCCTGCGCGTACCTCATGCCCCAGGGCTACCGGATCCACAGCCCCACCGTCAGGCGAACAGCCCCGACATCACCCAATCAAGTTCAGTAGCGCCATGTGTCCGCACTGTTCTTGAGCTTCCGAGTGTCCGGCCCGTCCAACTCAAAGCCGTAGGGCAGCCTGCCGAGCCACTTCCCCGCGTTGCGTTGCGTGGCCTTGGTGGCGGTCAGGTTGAAGCTCAGACGCTGCGAGAACTCGCGCGCCTGCTCGGCCCGGTCGATGATCCACCGCCGATCGCGCTCGATCGAGCTGTCCAGACCCTCGTAGTCGAAGATCACCCTGGCCGTGCCGAGGATGGGCACGATCTCGTCCGCCCCCTTGCGGGTGAAGCGGTCCAGGAACGCGCACCACAGGATCGGCACCTCTCCGGCCAGCACCGCGGACACAGCCTTGTCGAACTCGGGCCGCGTCACGTCCGACCACGCCGACAGGTTGTCCACCCAGACTTCCCGGACCCGCTTCCCGTTCTTGGCCGCCCATGCGCGGCCCAGTTCCTCCTGGGTCTGCACGGACAGAAGATCGCGCGGGTCCTCCGTGCGGATCTTCTTGGACTTGCGCAGGTAGAGGTCGACCTCTTCCATGTCGGGCATCGGGGCTGTGCGGTGCATTGGTCGAGTCTCCCATATCGAACAAACGGGCAGCTCAGGCGGCATGCCTGGCTGTCTACTCGACTGACCAGTACGACCTGGGCATGGAGTACACCGGCTACGTCGAGCCCGGCGGCTACGACCGGGTGGTCTTCCGCGGGGACCCCGCCACCCGCGAGTTCATCGCCTTCTGGCTCGCCGACGGCAAGGTCCTGGCGGGCATGAACGTGAACGTCTGGGACGTCACCGACCCGATCCGCGAACTCGTCCGCTCCGCCCGGACGGTGGATCTGGACCGGCTTGCGAACCCCGACGTCCCGCTCGACGAGGTCTGAGACGAGACAAGCCCTCGGGGTCAGACGGGCGGCATCAGATCGCTCTCGCTGATGGTGTACGTCAGCGGGGGGTAGACGAAGTCCGTCTCATTGTTCTCACGGCGCCGCAGTCGGTAGAACTCGCGCCTCTGCTCATCGTCGGCCGCCAGGAGGGGCGAACCCTGCGGGAGGTACACCTGCCCGTCGCGAAACCGAACGAGTGTTTTTGACGTTCGAAAGGTCACGCCCAACCAGGTGGCGTCCGCCGCCTGGACGGGCGCATCCAATACGATCTTGTGCCTGTGCCGCCGATTCGAGTCGACGGAAAACGCGACGACACTGTGGTGGGCGAGGGGGATCTCGAACTTCTCGCCACCGGTCCCCTTTGATTCGAAGATCAGCTTCCTCGGCGGGCTCGCTTCGGGATCCTGGTAGCAGGAGAAGACGGCGATAAACGACTCGTCGGCCAGATCGAGGGCTTGGTCGGAATGGCTGCCCATGGTCGTGTAAGCGTTCGTGTAGCTCTCGATGAGAGCATTGTTGAATCCGACCGAAAGCGCCGCACGCTCTTGAATCCGCCGGGCAAGCCGTTCGTGCACATCCCGGAAACGCTGCGCCGGGCTGCCGTACCGCGTGGTAGTGCGCACGAGAGGCACATCACCCGCCTCTTCGATCCTGGCAAGCACCGCGCCCCGCCGGCCTTTTCCCACGTCTTCCCAACGAGCCGACGCGGCCAGCTCCGCGAAGAGATTCTCCTCGGTCGGCAAAGTGTACGAGAGGATCTCGTCCGAGATCCTAGATCCGGGGGGCAATGTAGTCTCCCGTGTTCATACTGAAGAGGAATTCGTCGCCGTAATCAATGAAGGACGAGGTCCTGTTCTCCTCGGCGTACAGCCTGCGCAGCTCGTCCATGCCGGCCGGTGTGGGTGGCCCCAGCTTCACCAAGTCGCCGGCCACTTTGAGGAACGTGTGGCCGTTCTTGTGCACGGCTTCGGTGCTCGAACAGCGAACCACGTATCCCAGACGGGTCGGGAGCAACTCGGCGTCCAGCATGGAGGGCCGGATTTCGTGCGCGTACAGGCGGTTGGTGGACAGCGGCATGAAGAACACGGAGCCGGGATAGAGGGTGAGGGTGAACTGCTCGGGGAGCGCGACGCCGTCGGGCTCTTCGATCCGCTCCTTGAGGCGGAAGTGAAGTCTGGTCAGCCCGCTGGCCCCCTTCACGCCGTGGTCGAAGGCGTCCTCGGCCAGGGGCCGCAGCCCGTCGAGCCGGTCATAGAAGGTACAGAAGGCCATGATGCCGTTGACGGGCATGTCCTTGGTCTTGTCGGCATGGGCCGAGATCCTGGCCTTGGACTGCTTGCGATCGGCCGTGGCAAGGATGTTGTGGTAGGTCTGAGCGAGGACGTGATTCAGCGGCGCCTGGTTCCGGAAGACGGCGGCGGCCTCGCGGTTCAGAGCCTCGACGATGTGCGTATCGGTCGGGCGAAAGCTCTCGGTCGGCCCCGAGAGATTCGTGGAGCACCGAAGCAGGCGGAAATGGAGTTCGTCACCGTTTCGTGCGACGGGCGTCAGGTAGATTCCGCTGCGGTGGGCTGTTCCAGGCTTGGTGGACTCCGTCAGGGACTGGAAGTTGTGCTCCGCACGGATCCGCCCGAAGTGATCGGCGTCGAGTCCGAAGAAGCGACGGTAGTACACGCCGACACCGTGCACGCGGATGGGAACTCGGCCGAGGTCGATGAGGGTCCAAGGCTCGTCGACGTCCTCGTGGTAACCGTGTGACAGCTCCCGGATGACGAATATCCGAGCAGCCGCACGCAGGTGGCGGCCGCTGATCCCGGATATGTCGCCACACAGGTAGACGGTCTTCTGCGCGAGGTCGGGCGAACCAGACGCAAGGTCCTCCGGCGTGATGGTGGACCCGAAGAAGTCCCTGATCACGTCACTGTCCCGCAACGTCGAAGGCGCAACCAGGATGTTGCTCGCATCGTCGATGCGGGCTTCTGTCGGCGCTGGTGTGTACATCAAACGGTACCGGCCATTCGCAGATCTCGGTGGATTTCTCAAAACCGTGGACATGGCAACGGCCCGCACTCTTTCATTCGCGCTGCGAAGCGTAAACGAAAGGGCACGGACCGTTGGACCTCGATGCTCTCACGGGGGCTCGACAGCGGGCAACGGGCTCTCGTTCCGGCGGTCCGGCAGTCCGGGTCAGCCCGTGACCAGTGCGAGCACGAAGCCGTCGTACCCCTTCTCCCCCACCGTCTGCACGGCGGTGGCGGTCAGCCGGGGGTGCGCGGCGATCTGCTCGGTGAAGCGGCGGACGCCCTGGACCCGCGGGTCGGTGCTCGCGCCGTCGGTGACGGCGCCGTCGCGGACCACGTTGTCACCGATGATCAGGCTGCCGGGCCGGGTGAGGCGCAGCGCCCACTCCAGGTAGGCGGGGTTGCTGGGCTTGTCGGCGTCGATGAAGACGAGGTCGAAGGGTTCGCCGCCCTCCTTCTCCAACTGCGGCAGGGTGTCCAGCGCCCGGCCGGTGCGCAACTCCACGACCTCTGCGAGCCCGGCCCGTTCGATGGAGCAGGTGGCGACGGCGGCGCACTGCTCGTCGGCCTCCAGGGTGACCAGCCGGCCACCCTCGGGCAGCGCGCGGGCGAGCCAGATGGTGCTGTAGCCGCCGAGGGTGCCGATCTCCAGCACCCGGCGGGCGCCGTGCACGCGGGCCAGCAGCGAGAGCAGCTTGCCCTGGTTGGGCGCCACCTGGTGCGGGGGCAGGCCGGCCGCCTCGCTGTCGGCCACGGCGGCCAGCAGGGCGGCGTCCTCCTCGACCAGCAGGCCGTTGAAGTAGGTGTCGACGGCGGTCCAGGTCTGCTGCGGGTCCGGTCGGCCGGTGTCCGGGGTCATCTCCGTGGGTTCCCTTCCAGTACTGACTCAGTTCCGAAGAGAAACTTACTGGATACCCGGGCCGGCGCGACGGTCGGCCCCCTGCCGCGACGGGCAGGGGGCCGACGGGGTCGGTCCGGGGTCGCCCCCGGCTCCGGTCAGGCCACCGGCGGGAAGGCCTCGGCGTCCGGCTTGAGGAGCTGGCCGGGGGCCGGCACGGCCTGGTCCACCAGGTAGCGGGTGACCAGCTTGTTCAGCTCCTTGCTCCGGCCGACCGCGCAGTGCTCGATCACGTCGACGCTGACCAGGACGGCGCTGCCGAGCTGGCGCTGCATGCGCTTGGCGAAGGTGTACTGGGTGGCGGGGTCGAAGAGGTTGCCGATCACCATGACCGGGGTGGCGGTCCGCCGGTTCCAGGGACCGGTGTACCGCTCGACGTCGCGTGCCGGGGCCGGCCAGGTCGCGCAGGCGGGCGCGTCGAAGGCCTGGTAACGGCCGAAGGTGGGCGCTTCACGCTCCCAGGAGCGGGCCAGATTGGCGAAGACCCGCGGGTTGGAGGGGTACGGCTTGTCCTGGCAGTTGACGCCGTAGTAGGAGTCGTCGGCGGAGTACGGGGTGTCCGCCGGGGCCTCGCGCAGCGCGGCGGGCACGGTCACGGCCAGCACGTTGGCGTCGTCCGCGTTCTTCGGGGCGGTCAGCGCCGGCGCCTTCTGCTGCCGCAGGACATCGTCCAGCGCCTGCAGCGAGGCGGCCAGCGGCGCCTGCCGGCTCTGCGCGTACAGGGCGTTGGCGACCTGGCTGGTGAAGCTGGACAGCGTCACCTGGGTGCCGTTCGGCAGGGTGACCGGGGAGGTGCGCAGGTGGTCGCGGATCGCGTCGAACTTGGCCCGGGTGTCGCCCTCGCCGAAGGCACAGCGCGGCGCGCCGACCGTCCCGCACCGCTTCAGGTACTCGTCCAGGGCGAGTTCGAAGCCGTCCGCGCGCTGCTTGTCGTACTCCAGGCCGTTGTGCAGCCGCAGATTGGGGTCGACGTTGCCGTCGATGATCAGCGCGCGGACCTTGTCGGGGTACATGTTGGCGTAGGTGGCGCCGATCAGCGTGCCGTAGGAGAACCCGGCGAAGGAGAGGCGGCTGTCACCGACGCCCCGGCGCATCCGGTCGAGGTCGCGGACCACGTTCTCGGTCGACATGTGCTCGATCAGCGGGCCGGCGTTGCGGTCGCACGCGTCGGTGTAGTCCCGGGTGGCGGCCAGTGTGCCGTCGACCTCGGCCGCGGTGACCGGCACTCCGGTCATCCGGTCGAAGACGGCGCCGGCCTCCTCGTCGGTGGTGAAGCACTTCAGCGGGTTGCTCCGCGCGACGCCGCGGGGGTCGAAGCCGACCAGGTCGAAGCGGGCCTGGACCTCGGGGTCGAAACGGGTGCTGGTCGCCCAGAGATAGCCACTGCCGCCCGGGCCACCGGGGTTGAGGAACAGCGAGCCGATCCGCTTGGCCGGGTCGCCGGCGCGTCGGCGCATCATGGCGATGCCGATCTTCTCGCCGGACGGGTCCGCGTAGTCCAGTGGCACGGGATAGACGGCGCAGTCGTAGATCCCCGGGTCCGGCTTGGACGGATCGGGATTGCACGGGGTCCAGGCGACCGGATCGACCCGGGCCTCGGCGGCCGCCACGCCGGGATCCGGTGCCGCCGACGCGGCGACGGCGGTACCGGCGACGAGCGCGAACGCGCTGGCGACCGCCAAGGTCAGACTGGTGATGCGGGACACGTAACCTCCTCCGGTTCAGCAAACCCGGTCAGCCTGGCAGCCGGTACTCGGGAGGGGAAGACCACGTGCGGTCGTAGATTCTTCTGGCGTGACGTCATCTGTCCGATATTTTCCCGCTATCGGGGCAGGATCCGGCGCAAAATCCACCGTGCCGTGACCGTACATCGCCACCTTGTGATCGGCGCGGGCGGTCCGTGCGGAGCCGGCTCCGCGGGTGGTGCCGGTCGGTCAGCGCCGGGCGGGCGCGGCCGCCGGAGCCGCTCGCTCCGCCACGGCGTCCGGAACGACATCCGCTACGGCATCGGGCCCGGAGACCGGCACGACATCCGGCCCGACACCGACGCCCGCCGCCGCGACCGCCCCCGGCCGCCGACGCTCCGCCCATCGCACCGCCGGCCCCATCGCCCAGCCGGCCGCCGCGAAGATCCCGCCCAGCACCAGCCAGCCGGGGACACCCCAGGTCAACAGCAGCGTGGTGAGCAGCAGGGGTCCGACCGTGCGCGCCACCGCCACGCCCGAGCCGAAGAAGCCCTGGTACTGGCCGGTCTGATGGGCCGGTGCCAGGTCGAAGGCGATCTGCCAGGAGCCGGCGGACTGCCGCAGCTCACCGGCGACCTGCAGCGCCGCCGCGGCGACCAGCAGCCCACCCAGCGCCCAGAGCGGCAGGCCCCCGGCCGCCGCCAGCGCGAAGACCCCGCAGGAGGCGAGCAGGACGAGCCCGGCCTCGCGCACGGCCCGCGAGGCCGTGCGCAGTCCGCTGACGCGGCGGGCCACCCGCACCTGGAACAGCATCACCCCGACCGTGTTGAGAACGAACAGGGCCGAGCCCAGCCAGCCCAGCCCGGGCGCCCGGTCGGCGATCCAGAGCGGGATCACCAGGCTGAGCAGCGGCATGCGCAGCAGCAGGACGGTGTTGAGGAGCGTCACGACGGCGAACGGCCGGTCGGAGAGCACCTCCAGCCTGGGCGCGGCGCCCGTCCGGTCGCGGCCGGGAGCCACCTCGGGCAGCCTCAGCAGCAGCAGTCCCGCGGTCAGGAACCCCAGCGCGGTGAGCAGGAAGGCGGCGAGGAAGGCCGTCCTCGTACCGACCGTCAGGACGACGCCGCCGACGGCCGCGCCGAGGGCCAGGCCCGCGTTGAGCGTCGACTGCAGCCGGGCGAGCAGCCCCGTGCGCTCCGCCCGTGCGACGAGGCCGCCGACCAGCGCCTGACGCGCGGCGGTGAGCCCGGACTGCGCGGTGGCGTACAGGGAGGCGGCGAGCAGGAACCCCCCGAAGGAGTGGACGACCAGGAACGAAGCGACGGCCGCGGCGGTGGCGAACGCCAGCAGCACCGCCGTGCCCCGCGGCCCGCGCCGGTCGGCGAGGTGGCCGAGCGGGACTCCCGCCAACGACCCCACCGCCCAGGCCACCGCGAGGCCGAGACCGAGCCGGCCGGGTGAGAGGCCCACGACGCGGGTGAAGTACAGCGCCGAGCAGGTGAAGTACGCCCCGTCGCCGATCGAGCTGATCAACTGGGCGGTGGCGAGGGTCCGTCGGGCCCCGGCCGGCGGGATGGATCGATTCGACACAGCTCTCCCGGATCGGGCGGCCGTCGGCCGCTCGGTGACGCTGACAGGACCGATCCTAGGGGGCAGGTGTGCCGCCCGGCAGGGCCAGTGAGGTACCAGGAGAGTGGGCCACTTCGCCTCCGGAGGCCCGGGACGGCCCGCGAAGGCCCCGGCCGGAAGGGCCGCGGGTGCGACCCCGGGCCGGGGCCGCACCCGGCCGCTCACCGGTAGACGCGGGCCTGCAGTCGGTAGAGCTCGGCGTACAGGCCCGCTGTGGCGGCCAGTTCGGCGTGGCTGCCGACCTGCGAGACCCGGCCGCCCTCCAGCACCACGATCAGGTCGGCCATCCGCACCGTGGAGAAGCGGTGCGACACCAGCAGGGTGATCGCACCGGTGTCGGCCCGGGCCTGGGCGGCGAGGTCGGCGAAGCGCTCGAACAGGGCGTGCTCGGCCGTGGCGTCCAGGGCCGAGGCGGGCTCGTCGAGTGCCACCAGCAGCGGCCGACGGCGCATCAGTGCCCGGGCCAGGCCGAGCTTCTGCCACTGGCCGCCGGACAGTTCGGCCCCGTCGCCGTAGCCACGGCCCAGCAGCCCGTCGAGGTCGCCGTCGACGCGGGCCAGCGCCGGGCCGCAGTCGGCCGCCTCCAGCGCCTGGGTGAGCGCCGCGTCGTCGTCCAGCCGCTCCAGGTCCCCGATGCCCACGTTGTCGCGCAGCCGCAGTTCCAGCCGGGCGAAGTCCTGGAACAGGGTGGCCACTCGGCGCTGCCAGAGCTGCGGGTCGCACTCCTCCAGATCCACTCCGTCGACCAGGATCCGGCCGGCGGTGGGCCGGTAGAGCCCGCACAGCAGCTTGACCAGAGTGCTCTTGCCGGCGCCGTTCTCACCGACGACGGCGAGCGCGGCGCCCGCCGGGATGTCCAGGGTGACGTCGTCCAGGACGGGCCGCTCCTGGCCCGGGTACCGGAAGGTGACGCCCTCCAGGCGGATGCCGGCCGTCATGACCTCGGGGACGACCGCTCCCGCGGTGCCCGCCGGGCTCGGTTCACGGAGACCGTCCAGCCGCTGCAGGGTGCGGCCGGCGCCCTGGAGCACCGAGAGCAGCGCGAGCGCGCTGGAGACCTGCAGGCTGACCTGCGCCGCGAGCGTGATGACGAGGATGACGTCGCCGATCCCGGCGCCCGCCCCGGCGTTCACGGTCTGCCGCGCGACCAGGTAGATCGCTCCCCCGTATGCGCCGGCAAAGGCCAACTGGCCTGCCGCACGCAGCAGTCCGGACTTGGCGTGGGCGCGGGCCAGGACAGCGGTGGCCCCCCGCCAGTCGCGGCCGTGCCGCTCGATCAGCACCGAGGCGGCGCCGGACAGTCGCACCTCCTTGACGGAGGCGTGGGTGGTGGCGAGTTCGAGCAGGTGGCGGCCGAGCCGGTTCTCCGGCGCGGTGGCCTCCTTGCCGCGGTCGACCAGGAGTTGGGCCCGATTGCCGACCAGCACGGGCACCACGGCGAACAGCGGGAGCAGCAGCAGCCACGGGTCGAGGAAACCGAGCAGCACCGCGGTGACGGCCATCTGCAGTCCCAGGCCGCCGAGTTGGAGTACCGCTTCGAGCGCGGCCCGGGTACGCGGCAGCTCCTCGCGGATCAGCGTCAGGGTGTCCGCGACGTCGGCGCGGTCCAGCTTCTCCAGGCCGCGGTCGCCATGGGCGATCGAGATCACCTCGGCCTGCAGGCTCAGCTCCTCCAACTCGCCCAGTTCGAAGTAGGAGAGGTGAGCGAAGTGATTCATCGTCAGTTCGACGACCAGCAGCAGGGCGGTGGTCAGGGCCAGCCAGGTGGCGGCCGAGCCGGTGCCGTCGATGGCGGCTGTGGTCAGCTCCTTGAGGCTCACCGCGATCAGCGGCGTGGCCAGGTAGCCGACGGTCATCAGCAGGACGGCGTGGGTCAGCCGGCGGGCGTCGCAGTGCGCGGCGAGCCGCAGCAGCCGGCGCACGGCGTGGAGCAGTGTGGTCATCGGGCACCCACCGGGCGCATGGCGCGGTCCTCTTCCTGTCCGTCGGTCTGATCGTCGTCGGCCTGCTCGTCGTCGGGGTGCTCGGCGTCGGCGTGCTCGGCGTCGGCACTCTCGCCGGCGCCCTCCTCGCGCGCGAACCGCTCCGCCTGGACCCGGAACAGCTCGGCGTAGCGGCCGTCGAGCTCCATCAACTGCTCATGGGTGCCGCTCTCCACCACGCCGCCGTCGGCCAGGACGACGATCCGGTCCGCGCGGCGCACGCTGGAGAAGCGGTGCGCGATGATGACGCTGGTGATGCCCTCGGTCATCTCCAGGAAGCGGTCGAAGAACGCCGCTTCGGCCCGCACGTCGAGTTGCGCGGTGGGCTCGTCGAGGATCAGCAGCGAGGCCCCGGCATCCACGGCGAGCAGCGCGCGGGACAGGGCGATGCGCTGCCACTGCCCGCCGGAGAGGTCGCTACCGCCCTCGTACTGGGTGGACAGGACGGTGTCCAGGCCCTTCGGGAGCCGCTGGACGATCTCGGCCGCTCCGGCCCGCTCGGCGGCGGCGAGCAGCGCCTCGCGGTCGCCGAGCAGCTCCGGGCGGCCCATGCCGATGTTCTCGGCGGCGGTGAGCTGGTAGCGCGTGAAGTCCTGGAAGATGACGGCGATCCGGCGCTGCCAGTCCTCGGCGGGCAGCCCGGCGAGGTCGGTGCCACCGGCGGTGATCCGGCCCTCGGTCGGCTCGTGGAGCCCGGCCAGCAGCTTCACCAGGGTGGTCTTGCCGGAGCCGTTGAGGCCGACAATCGCGGTGGACCGGCCGGGTGGCAGCTCCAGCTCCAGCCCGCGCAGCACGTCGGGGCCGTCCTCCTGGTAGCGGAAGGCGACGCCCTCGAACCGGATCGGACCGTCGACGGCGGGCGGGGCCGTGACGGCGGACCGAGTCGCACCGGCGGGCGGACCGTCGACGGCGGGCGGGGCCGTGACGGCGGCGGTGCGCGGCACGCGGAGGCGGTCCTGCGCCAGGGCCTCGAAGCGGACCAGCGAGTCGTAGGCCGCCAGCCCGTACTGGGTCTGGACGTCGCTCTCCGGGAAGTAGACCCCGAAGCGCATCGGGATCAGCACGGCCTGGAGGGCCACCGAGAGCTGGAGCAGCGACAGCGTGCCGTCGACTCCGCTGCGGGCCAGGACGACGAGCGCGGTGCCGCCGCCGAGCAGGCCGACCACCGCGAGGCCGACGAAGGGCCAGAAGAGCAGTCGGCGGCGCCCCGTCCAGAGCGGTTCCAGGTAGTCGCGGGCCTCCCGCTCGTGGCGGCCGAGCAGCCAGGGCAGCAGCCCCAGCATCCGGGTCTCCTTGGCGAGTTCGGTCCCGCCCGCGGCGCGCCGCAGATAGCCGACCCGGCGGCGCGGACCGGCCAGCGAACCCAGCAGGGCCGCGAAGCGCCCGAGCGAGCCCCGCTGACCGAACCGGATGACCAGGGCGGTGAGGGCCACCATGACTCCGGGGAGGAAACCGAGCGTAACCGCCACCATGACGGCGGCGCCCGCCAGTTGGGCATAGCGGGCGATCAGCGCCAGGGCTCCCGCGGCGGCGTCGCCCGGAGTGGGCCGGGCCCGGTCGAAGGCGCTGCGGGCGTCCGAGAGCAGATCGAGCACCTCCTGCCGCTCCAACTCCGCCGCGGGCAGGGCTCTCAGCGCGCCGTCCATCAGCCGACCGATGCAGGCGCCGTCGACCCGGCGGGTGACCACCTCACTGATCACGGTCTGGAACGGGGTCAGCAACTGCTGCAGGACGAACGCCCCGACGGCGATGCCGAGCGCGGCCGCGACCTTCTCCCAGGCCGCCCCGGTGGTGCCCCCGGCCGCCGTGGCGGCGGGGATCTCCGCGATGACGCGGCTGGTCCAGGCGATGAACGCGATCGGCAGCAGCCCGACCACGAGGTGGACGAGCACGGCAGATACGAGCAGGCCGGCACCGGCGTGACGCAGCAGCTCGACAACGGCGCGCCAGCGCCTGATGCGGCTGCCGAGCCATCCGGCGTCGGCAGACGGAACGGAAGACGGCACCTTGAAACCCCCGTGGACAGATGTGCTGACGAAGCCGACGAGCCGATGGACCGACGAGCTGGGTGAACTGGGAGACGTGAACCGGTGGACGGGCGGAGCCGGCGTACTGACAAGCCGACGAGAAGGGCGGACGCGTGACGCGTCGTCGACCGCGGTCGTTCGTGCCGGTGCTGGAAGACACCCCGAAGCAGGACCGGCGGCTGTGCGGTTCGGCGCGAGCAGGAGCCACGGGGTACCCGGGCGGTCGGCGGAAGGGGCGGGCGTGGGTGACAACCGATTTTGTTCCGCTGCTGCTCATGATCGTGCGCCGCGATCAGCTTGGACTAGACCAGTGGTCACGTCAAGGAATTCCCGGAACTGCCGGCCCCGGGTCGTCACCGCGGCCGGGCCCGGCCGGGCGGACCGCCGGAAGATGCTGGACAACCGGAAGCGGGGGTCGCTAGGGTCCGAAGCGGATGGGAGCAAACCGGCCGGCAGGTCGGCGCTTTCGTCCTTCACCTCGGACCGGGGTCGACGTGGGCCGCCGCCCGATCGGTGGCCCCGCACCTCTGGAAGCCGGACCGAGGGCCAGGCCCGACAAGCCAGCCCCACCTCCGCAGCCTCCCGTACCGCAGCGTCCGACACACCGCGGCGTCCCACTCACCGCGGCAGCCCGCTCACCGCGGAGTCCCACCGCCGCACAGCCCGCTTCGCGCTCCGCCGAACCGGCCGCGCGCAGCGGCCACCCGGGCCCGCCCGCACCGCCCCGAGCGGCGCACCCGCACGCCCGGTCCGCACCGCGACCCCCGGCGCACCCGCATCCCCGGTGCACCGCGTCCCGAGGCGCCCCACCGCCGTGGCGCCCGGACGGGACCCGCCGGACCCACCCGCACCACGCCGTCAACCGACCGCGCCGCCTGACGCAGCGCAGCCCCGAGAGGCATAGGCATGGAACACCGTCGTGTCGGCTCCCTCCGGTTCCACGGGGACCGGACCGAGAGCGCCCCGATGACCTGGGGCCAGCGCGCCATCTGGAAGTCCATCCAGTGGCTCGACGAGGGCGCCCACTACTACAACATCCCCCGGGTCGTCGCCGCCCCACCGGGCCTGACGATCAGTCAGGTCGAGGTGGCGCTGGGCCGGCTGCTCACCCGCCACGAGGCGCTGCGCACCCGCTTCGAGCAGACCGAGGACGGACCGGTGCAGTACGTGTCCGCCTCCGGCGAGCTGGCCGCCCCCGTCCACGAGGCCCCGCCGGGCCAGGGCGCGACGCTCGCCGACGAGGTGTCCCGGACGCTGGCGGCCGAGCCCTTCCGGCACCGCGAGGAGTGGCCCTTCCGCTGCGCCCTGGTGCTGGAGCAGGGCGAGCCGGTCCACGTCGCGCTGGTCTTCTCGCACCTGGGCGTGGACTTCTGGGGCGTGCAGCAGGTCGAGCAGGACCTGCGCGACCTGCTGGCCGGGCAGGATCCGGAGCCGCCGGCCTGGCAGCCGCTGGACCAGGCGCGGTTCGAGACCGAGGGCCCGGGCGCCGCCCGCGGCGCCGCGTCGGTCGAGTACTGGCGCCGGAGCCTGGCCAGCGTGCCGCCCGCGATGTTCCCGCCCGCACCGGTTCCGCCCGTCGAGACCGAGCCGGAGCCCGGGACCGGGGCCGGGTCCGGGACCGGGACCGAGGGCGAGACCGGAACCGCTGCCGGGCCCGGGGCCGGGGGCGAGACCGGAACCGCTGCCGGGTCCGGGGCCGACCGCTTCGTCCGGCTCTGCATGAACTCGCCCGCCACCGCCGTGGCCGCCAGCACGCTCGCCGACCGCTGCGGCGTCAGCACCGGTACCGTCCTGCTCGCCGGCACCGCCGCACTGCTGGGCTCCTACACCGGAAACAGCACCGCCGTCCTGCAGTTGATCGCCGTCAACCGGCACGACGAGCGCAGCCGCCGACTGGTGGCCGCGATGACCGCCAACGCGCTGTTCTCGCTGGACGTGGCCCGGCCGACCTTCGAGGAGGTCATCCGCGCCACCTTCCTCGCCGCGATGAACGCCTACCGCTTCGCCCAGTACGACCCGCTGGTGGTCGACGGGGTGATCGACGCGGCCCGGGAGGCGAGCGGCGGCGCGCTGCGGCTCTCCTCCTTCTTCAACGACGTCCGCCTGCACGACCGTTGGGAGCAGCTGCCGGGCACCGACGGCTCCGCACAGCAGCTGCGCGCCCTGACCGCGAAGACCGAGGTCTCGCTGATCGGCACCTGGGAGCGCCAGGACGCCGACTTCTTCGTGCACACCACCTACGAGCCCGATACCTGCCTGCTCTACCTGATGGCCGACACCGCGCTGATCCCCCGGCCGGAGATCGAGCGGCT
This sequence comes from Kitasatospora sp. NPDC050463, assembly GCF_040655255.1. Classification (NCBI taxonomy): domain Bacteria; kingdom Bacillati; phylum Actinomycetota; class Actinomycetes; order Kitasatosporales; family Streptomycetaceae; genus Kitasatospora; species Kitasatospora sp. NPDC050463. The sequence continues at coordinate 45,220 of NZ_JBFAJO010000060.1, read as the reverse complement.
GCTGCGCGCCTTCGAGCACCTGCTCGTGGAGAGCGCGGCCGGCCTACCGGCCCTGGACACCCTCCCGGTCGCCGGGTCCTGACCTCCTTCTCCCCCCTTCCGAAGCACGTCCGCAGCCCCACCACCGCACAGGAGCAACACCCATGAGCAGCACAGCGCCCGCCGTCTGGGACGAGGAGGTCAGCGCCGCCGTCGAGCGTCTGACCACCGCCGCCGAGAACGAGTACTACAACCCGTACCAGACCTTCGACTGGCCGGAGGGCATCCCCGAGGGCGCCCTGTGGATGAGCGAGGACCTGATGACGGTCCACGGCACCGATGCGGCCGCCGAGCTCACCCGCGAGCAGTACCTGGCGCTCGCCAAGTGGGAGAGCGTCAACTTCTACAGTCTGAACGTGCACGGCATCCGCGAGCTGATGCAGGAGGTCGTGGCGCGCATCCACGCGCCGGGCTACGAGATCCCCACGCCGTTCTTCCACCACTTCCTGGGGGAGGAGAACGAGCACATGTGGTTCTTCGCGGAGTTCTGCCTCCGCTACGGCGGCAAGCTCTACCCCAACCGGGCGATGAGCTTCGGGGACCAGAAGCGCTCCGCGCTGTTCGACAACTTCATCGTCTTCAGCCGGATCCTGATCTTCGAGCAGATCGTCGACCACTTCAACAGCAGGATGGCCGGCGACGCCGCGCTGCCGGAGACGATCCGGGCGATCAACCGGGTCCACCACCAGGACGAGTCGCGGCACATCGCGTTCGGCGCCCAGCTGGTCCGCGCGCTCTGGGACCGGCTCCGCGAGGCCGGCGACGAGCAGGAGCTGGCCGCCGCCCGACAGTACATCGAGAAGTACGTCAACGCCTCGATCCAGCAGCTGTACAGCGTGGATGTCTACCGCGACGCCGGCATCCCCGAGCCGTTCGCCTTCCGCACCCGGCTGCTCGCCGACCCGGCCCGGGGGCCCGTCCATGACGCCATCGTCAGCCGCACCACGGCCTTCTACCGCCGGATCGGCGTGCTCGCGCCGAAGGCCGCCTGAACCCCCGGGGCCCCCGGCCCCACCGCCGCCGCCGGCGACGAAGCACACCCGGCACGCGCACACCCACGAGAATCACGAGAGCCACGAGAACGAGGTCCCGCCCCATGACATCGACCGTAGAGCCCGCCCCGACCGCCGTCCGGCTGCGCGACCCCGGCCCCGGCCTGGTCGCCCTGGACCCCGACCGGGCCGCCCTGCTGCTGGAGCTCGACGCGCTCTTCACCGGCCTGGCCGACCAGGTCGCCGCGCCCGCCGTGGTGGGCCCGCCGCTGCTGCCCGTGGAGGGCCTGGCCAAGCTCGACTACTTCCGCAACTTCCCCCACCTCGGGGTGCTCGCGGCACGCCTGTCCGAGCAGGCCGTCGACGAGCTGGCGGCCGGTGCGGAGGCCGGCCGGCAGCCCGTCGAGCCCACCGGCTACGTACTGCCCTCGGCCACCTGCTACGGCGTGCTGCTCTCCCTGGAAGGTCAGGAGGTCGGCGAGGAACTGCGGCTGACCGCGGTCGGCCGCTGCTTCCGCAACGAGGACCACTACGACGGCCTGCGCCGGCTCTGGGGCTTCCACATGCGCGAGGTCGTCTACTTCGGCTCGGCCGACGGCGCCCGCGACCACCTCGCCACCTCCCGGGTCTTCGTCGAGGAGCTGGCCGGCCGCCTCGGCGTCGAGCTGTCCTACCAGCCCGCCAACGACCCGTTCTACGACCGGACGGGCTCCCGGGCGAAGCTGATGGCCCTGGACCCGGTGAAGTACGAGTTCGTCGCCACCGACGGCACCGCCATCGCCTCGGTCAACCGCCACCGCAACTTCTTCGGCGAGCGGCTCGGCATCACCTCGGGCGGGCGGACCGCGCACAGCAGCTGCACCGCGTTCGGTGTCGAGCGCTGGGTGCACGCCCTGCTGCTCGCCCACGGCAGCGCCGACAAGGCCCTGGCCCGGGTGCGCGATGTCCGCGGCTGACCCCGGGGAGCGGGCCCGGGTGATCGCCGCGGCCGAGCGTGGCGCCGCCGCGCTCGGCGTGGAGTTCCCCCTGGTCCAGGCCGGCATGGGCGGCATCGCCGGGCCGGCGCTGGCCGCCGCCGTCAGCGAGGCCGGCGCGCTGGGCACCGTCGCGCTCTACAAGGGCGACCGGGCGCTGGCCGTCGAGCTGATCGGCGACACCGCCCGCCGAACGGCTCGCACCTTCGGCGTCAACCTGATCCCCGAGGTCTCGGGCCGGCTGCTGCCGGAGCAGATCGGTGCGCTGATCGAGGCGGCCGACCGGCAGCTCGTCCTCAACAGCTACGGCCTGCCCCCCGAGGCCGAGGCCCGCCGGGTGCTGGACGCCGGACACCGGCTGCTCGTCCAGGTCGGCACGCCCGAGGACGCGGCCGCCGCCGCGGAGCTGGGCGCCCACGCCGTGGTGCTGCAGGGCACGGAGGCCGGCGGCCACCACCTCGGCACCCGGTCACTGCGCGAGCTGCTGGCCGCCTACGACCAGGAGCCGCCCGTCCTGGTGTCCGGTGCCGTCGCCGACGGCGGCGACCTGCTGGCCGCGCTCCGGGCCGGGGCGAGCGGGGCGCTCTGCGGCACGGTCTTCGTGACCACCACGGAGTCCGCCGCCCACGACGACTACAAGCGGGCCGTCGTCGCGGCCACCGGTGCGGACACCCTGATCACCGACCGCTTCTCGATCGGCTGGCCCGGTCGGCCGCACCGGGTGCTGCGCGGGCCGGTGACCGACCCGCCCGAGCCGCCGCCGGCCACCCTGATCGCCTGGACCACCGTGATGGGGGTGCGCCGCCCGGTGCCGCGCGGCTCCGCGGCCGCCCCGACCGTCGAAGCGGAGGGACGGATCGACGCCATGGCCCGGTACGCCGGCCTCGGCAGCGGCCGGGTGACGGCCGTCGAACCCGCCGGCCGGGTGGTCGCCCGCTTCCGCGACGAGTTCCTGGCCGCTCTCGGGGGCGACGGTGCCCGCTCCAGCGGCGCCCCCGTCGACTCCTCACCTCCTCATTCTTCTGCTTCCGAAAGGACCTGACCTGATGGCCCTGGACCTCGCACTGACCCAGGTCAGCCAACTGGCGTTCGGCTACTGGCACTCCCAGGTACTGATCGCAGCGGTCGAGCTCTCGGTCTTCGACGCGCTCGCCGACGGCCCGCTGAGCGCCGAGGAGGTCGCCGAGCGCTGCGCCGTCCCCACCGACTCCGCACTGCGGCTGCTCGACGCCGCAACCGCCCTGCGGCTGCTGACCCGTGGCGCCGACGGCGGGTACAGCAACAGCCGTACCGCCGAGCGCCTGCTGACCACCGGCTCGCCGGAGTCGCTGGTGCGCTGGGTACGGGTGATGGGCCGCTGGTACCAGCCCTGGGGCCGGCTCGGCCAGGCCCTGGAGCAGGGCCGCGCGGTCGAGGACCGCAACGAGCGGCTGACCGACGACCCCGCGTACGTCGAGGACTTCATCCTCGGCATGCACGAGTACAACTCCCGTACCGCGGAGGCGGTCGCCCGGGCGCTGCCGGCCGAGGACGCCCGTCGGCTGATCGACGTCGGCGGCGGCGCGGGCAGCTACAGCATCGCGTTCTGCCGGGTCTGGGAGGGCTTGCGGGCCGAGGTGGTCGACCTCGCGCCGGTGGTCGAGCTGGCCGGCAAGGTGATCGGCGAGGCCGGCCTGGCCGACCGGATCACCGCCCGGACCGGCGACTACTACCAGGACGCCTTCGGCACCGACGCGGACGTCGTCCTGCTCTCCAACGTGCTGCACCAGGAGAGCCCGGAGAACTGCCTCTCCATTCTGGGGCGTTCGGCGGCGGCGCTGCGTCCCGGCGGCCGCGTGCTGGTGCACGGCCACTTCCTGGAGGAGTCCCGTACCGCGCCGGTCTTCACCACCCTGCACAACCTCTCCGCCCTCGCCCTCTGGAGCGGCGGCCGCAGCTACACCACCGACGAGATGGCCGAACTGATGACGGCGGCCGGCCTGTCGGACATCGAGGTGCTGCCCACCGCCGAGCAGTCGGCCCGCCTCCTGGTGGGCCGCACCGCCGGTAGCGGGAGCGCCGCCGGCAGCGCGGGCTGAGCCCCGCCCGGACAGCGCCGTCGCCGTCCCCGTCGCCGTCGTCGTCGGACCCCTTCGAACCCCCAGGAGCAGTCATGCAGCAGATCATCGAGTGGATCAACGCCAAGAACCCGGAGCTGGACCGGGAGATCGACCGCGAGGAGGACCTGATCGAGGGCCGCCTCATCGACTCCCTGGACTTCCTGGAGTTCATCTACCTGCTGGAGAGCATCTCCGGCCGCACCATCGACCTCCAGGAGGTCAGCGTCGACGACTTCCGCACGGTCGAGCGGATCGAGCAGCGCTTCCTCGCCGACCTCATCGAGGCGGCATGACCACGGCCGACGCGCACCTCGAACCGCACCCGGAGTCCTCCGCCCTGGTCACCATCGACCTGCAGCGGGACTTCCTCTCCGACAGCCCCTACGGCATCCCCGGGACGACCGAGGTCCTGCCACAGGTGCGCCGGACGGTCGAGGCCTTCCGCGCCGCCGGCCGCCCGGTCGTCCACATCGTCCGGCTGTACGAGAAGGGCGGTGGCAACGCCGACCTGGTCCGCCGTACCCTGCTGGCCTCGGGCACCGAGCTGGTCGCGCCCGGGTCCGAGGGGAGCGGGCTCGCCCCGGCGCTCGCCCCGCAGGGCGCGCCCCCGCTCGACCCCGCGCTCCTGTTGGCCGGACGGGCCCAGGAGTTGGGGCCGAAGGAGTACGCGATCTTCAAACCGCGGTGGGGGGCGTTCTACCGGACGCCGCTGCAGGAACTGCTGGAGCGGCACGGCGTGGACACCGTGGTCTTCGTCGGCTGCAACTTCCCGAACTGTCCCCGGGCCAGCCTGATCCAGGCCAGCGAGCGGGACTTCCGGGTGGTGGCCGTTCCCGACGCGATCTCCCGCACCAGCGAGCAGGGACTGGCGGAGGTCGCCGGGCTGGGCGTCCAACTGCTCGACACCGCCGCGCTGCTCGCGCGGTTCGGGTTCCCGGAGCCCGCGGGGAGCTGACTCCCGCGCGACGTCGGCGCGGTCCCGTCCACCAGGACCGGTCCGCGCCGACCGCGCGCCCGCCGTCTCCCGCGGACCCCGGGGCCGCCCGTGCCCGCACCCGCACCGCACGCGCACCGCACCCGAGGGGTGAACCTCCGTACGAACACGGAGCAGCGTTCACCCGCTTGGCGGTACCCAGGAGGCCGCCGCGCGGTGCGGTGCCGTCCGTACCCGCCCCATCCGACATCCCCACAGATGCCCCTTCCGGCCCGAAGTGCCCGTGTTGACCGGCCAGTAACCCACTCCTATGCTCGACCGCGTTCGTGATCCGGCACCGGGGCCGGGGCCGCCCAGGTCCGCCCCGCCGGAGCCGACCCCGGCTCGAAGGGCTCCTGCCATCAGCACCTCCGTCGCACCCTCGGACAGCACGCGGGACACCGCCGCCCCGACCGCCCCCGACCGTGCCACCGCGTCCACCGGCCGCCGCCGCTTCCTCACGTACCTGCTCGCCGCCCCCACCCTCACCATCGCCGCGCGAGCCGGTCTGGACGCCACCGCACCCGCCGCCACCCATGCCGCGGAGGCCGAACAGGGCGCCGCCGCACCACAGTTGATCGGCCTGCCCGGCATCCCCGACATCCTGGACCTCGGCGACGCGCTGATCGTCGCCGGTCTGCCCACCGCCCACCTGCTGGTGCTGGAGATCGCCGCCGACGGCCGCGCCGCGCTCCACCTGCCCCGACTGGAGGTCGGCCAGGGCCTCACCACCACCGTCGCGATGCTCGTCGCCGACGAGCTCGACGCCCGCCTCGGCGACGTCGACGTCCCGCTCTCCGACGGCCGTCCCGACCTGCTGTTCAACCAACTCACCGGCGCCTCCAACTCGGTGCGCTCGCTGTACGACCCGGTCCGGGCGGTGGCCGCCGCCGCCCGGGCCCGGCTGGTCACCGCCGCCGCCCGTCGCTGGTCCCTGCCGGCCGACACCCTGCGCACCGCCGACTCCGCCGTCCTCGCCCCCGACGGCCGCCGGGCCGGCTACGGCGAACTCGCCGCCGCCGCGGCCACGATCGCCGTACCGGCCGTACCCGCCACCCCCAAGTCCCCCGACCAGCAACGCCTGGTGGGCCGGCGGACCGGGCGGATCGACGCCCGTGACATGGTCACCGGCCGGGCCAAGTACGCCGGTGACCTCGCCGTTCCCGGCGCCGTGCCGACCGTGGTCGCCCGCCCCACCACCATCAACGGCACCCTCAGGACGCTGGACGCCTCGGCCGCCCGCACCATGCCCGGCGTCCTCGGCGTGGTGCAGATCCCCAGCGGCGTGGCGGTACTGGCCGAAACCTTCGACCAGGCGCTCAAGGCCCGCGACGCGCTCCGCACCTCCTGGAACCCCGGACCGGTCGCCGCGCTCTCCGACGCCGACATCCGGGCCCGGCTGCGCGCCGCCCACGCTCCGTTCCTCGTGCCGCCGCTGCTCACCCAGTACGTGGACGCCGAGTTCGACTTCGCCTTCGTCAACCACGCGCCGATGGAGGTGCTGACGGCCGTCGCCGACGTGCGCCCCAACCGCGCCGAGGTCTGGTTCGCCTCCCAGACCCCGATCGTGGCCCAGCAGACCATCGCCGCCGAGCTCGGCCTGCCGCAGGACGCCGTCACCGTCCATGTGGTGCGCGGCGGCGGCTCGTTCGGTCGGCGGCTGTTCTTCGACGCCGCGCTGGAGGCCGCCCGGATCTCCCGGGCGGCGGGCCGCCCGGTCAAGCTGATGTGGACCCGCAACGACGACATGCGCCACGGCCGGATGCGCCCCGCCAGCCACCACCGGGTACGCGCCACCTACGGCCTGGGTCAGGTGCTCAGCTACGAGCACCGGGTCGCCACCGTGCAGACCGACTTCCGGCACGGGCTCGGCGAGGCCCTCACCGCCGCCGGATTCAGCCTCTCGGTGGCCGGGATCAGCCTCGCCCAGGCCTTCTTCCTGCTCAGCGAGAAGAACCCGTACAACGTCGGCATCCCGACCCAGCTCCTCGCCGAGGTGCCGCTGGAGATGCACACCGGCAGCTGGCGCTCGGTCTACTCGGGCACCGTCCGCGCCGCCGACGAGATCATGATGGACGAACTGGCCCGGCGGCTCGGCCAGGACCCGGTCGCCTTCCGCCGGGCCCGGCTGCGCGACGCCGGCGGCCGGGCCGTCCTGGACAAGGTCGCCCAGGCCGGCCGCTGGGGCCGCCCGATGCCCGCCGGCCAGGCCCAGGGCATCGGCTACCACGACGAGAACGGCGGGCGCGTCGCCTACCTGGTCGAACTCGACGCCACCGATCCCCGCCTGCCGCGGGTCACCCGGGCGGTGATCGCCGCCGACCTCGGCCGGGTCATCAACCCCAGTGGCCTGGAGGCCCAGTTGACCGGCGCGCTGATCGACGGCATCTCGGTGATCCTGCAGGCCGGCAACCACATCGACCACGGCGCCGTCCGCGAGGGCAGCTTCGCCGACTTCCGCTACGCCCGGCAGCGGCACAGTCCGCCCTCGGTCGAGATCCATCTGCTGCCGCCGAGCGGACCGCCCGGCGGCGCGGGCGAGTTGGGCGTCCCAGCGGCCTCGGCCGCGGTGGCCAACGCCTATGCCCGCGCGACCGGAACCGCCCCGCGCTCCTTCCCCCTCGACTTCTGACCCCGCCTTCCGACCCCGCCTTCCGACCCCGACCTCTGACCCCGCCGCGCCACTCCCCCGGCCACTCCGGTCCGTCGCCTCCCCGACCCCCGACCTCCTCGAAGGGCTCAACTCCCCATGACCAGCCACACCTTCGTCCTCAACGGGCAGCCGGTCACCGTCGAGGCCCCGGACGACATGCCGCTGCTCTGGGTGCTGCGCGACAAGCTCGGCGTCACCGGCCCCAAGTACGGCTGCGGGGTCGGCGTCTGCCGCGCCTGCACCAGCCACCTGGACGGCGAGGAGTTCCAGCCGTGCACCGCGGCGGTCAAGGACTGCGCCGGCCGGACGGTCACCACCATCGAGGGCCTCGCCGACGGCGAGGTCCTGCACCCCGTCCAGGAGGCCTGGCTGGAGTGCGACGTCGCCCAGTGCGGCTTCTGCCAACCCGGCCAGATCATGACGGCGGTGGCCCTGCTGCGCCGCACCCCGGAGCCGACCGACGCCGACATCGACCAGATCCAGAACATCTGCCGCTGCGGCACCTACCCGCGGATCCGCGAGGCGATCAAGAAGGCGGCCGCCGCCGGGCGGGCCGCCACCGGGCCGACACCCCAGGCGGCCACCGGGCTCGCGACCGGGCTCGCGACCGGGGCCACGCCCTAGACGGCTGATTCCCAGGGCGGGAGCGAGCTGAAAGTGGTGGTGGTGTCCTGGGGGGAGCGAGTAGCGTCCGGGATTCGATGACTGACTCCTGGGACACCATCGCCGACTGGTACGCAGGTCTGCTGCGGGCTGGTTCTGCGATGCACGACTTCAACCGTGCCGTCCTGCTTGATCTCCTCCCCGAGGATCTGGACGGCCATCGTGTCCTCGACCTGGGATGCGGCGAGGGGATCATCGCCCGCTCGGCGGCTGCTCGCGGGGCGTCGGTGGTGGGCATCGACCCGTCACCACGGATGATCGAACACGCGTGGGCCGCCGGAACAGGCCAACCCGGCACGGTGGTCTACGCCGTCGACGACGGATGCACACTGAGCACGGTCGCCGCCGACTCGGTCGACTGGGTGACCGCAGGCCTGTCCCTGAACAACGTGCCTGACCTCGATGCCGCGCTCGCGTCCGTGCGACGCGTGCTCGTGGCGCGGAGCTCACTCGTCTTCACCATCCCCCACCCCTGCTTCGAAGCGCCGTTCGCCACCTGGACGCAGGTCGCAGACGGAGCCGCCCACCGGGTCGTCGGCGACTACCTCGCCGAAGGGTTCTGGCGCTCCGACAACCCCGAGGGCGCCCGCCGGGCCGGCAACCGGCACCGCATGCTGTCCACCTACCTGGCCGCATTGGTCCGGTACGGGTTCGCCCTGGAAGCTGTGACCGAGCCGGTCCCGAGCGCCCAAGTAGTGGTCGCGCAGCCGCGAAGGGCCGGACTCCCGCCATTCCTCGCCATCCGCGCGCGCCGCGCTTGAATGCGAACCGGGACCACCCGCTCTCGTTCCATGCCGAAGCACCGCGAGGGAGCCCGATGTGCTGCGCCCCGGCGGCGACGGCCACCTCCGCTTCACCGACCCGCCGCACGCCGCCGGCCCCGGCGAGCCGGCCGCCCATCTGCCCGCCGACGTCCACGCCGAACTCCTCGGCACCCTCGCGCCGGGGCGTGCGACGGAGCCGACCCGTGCCCGCACCCGCGCCTACGTCGACCGTTCCTGGGCGGCCGCCCCTCGGCCCTGCTCCACGGTCCCACCTCGCACTGCCCCGAGTATCGAGTTCCGTTGGAGCCGGGGCCGGTAGCACCCCGCCCCGCCCGCTCGGCAACGGGCCGGGCCGACGGCGCCCGGTCGGGAACGGCCCGTACCGGGGCCGGCCGGCAGCGCTGGGGGCGCTGCCTGCCACCGGGCACCGGCCACGGCTCACCGCGTCTGCGGATCGCGACCGAAGAAGGCGACCAACCGGTCGTAGACGGGCGCGTCCTCGGACACCGTCACCTCCGGGCCGAAGGCATGGTGCTCCTCCTCGCTGCCCCGGTACTCGGGGCGCAGCGCGCCGCGCCCCCAGGCGAGCGAGGCAGCCGCGACGTCCTGGTCCAGGCCGGCGGTGGACTGGCCGGTGGAACGGGCCACGTCCCAGGCGTGCACGGCGAACTCGGCGATCTGCTGGTCCACCGGGAAGCGGGCGGGCAGCTCACCGACGCCGGGCACCTCGATGACGCCGTCCAGGTCGCCGGCCTCGCGCCAGGCCGCCACCAACCCCTCGGCACCGGCCTCGAAGGCGTGCAGCCAGTCGCCTTCCAGGCGGGTGAAGGGCTGTGACCAGTCCGGGTTGCCACCCTCCGCCCGGATGGTGAACTGCCGCAGGTCGAAGAGGAGATGGCTGACCAGCTGGGCGACGTCCCAGGAGCGGCAGGTGGTCGGATGGGTCGCCTGCTCGGCGCCGATGCCGTCGATCAGCCCGGCGGTCTGCGCCAGGGCCCGGGCGAGCAGCTCGATCGGGTCTTCCGCTGCGGTCATGGCACACCTCTTCGCTTCGGGGTCAGGCGATCGGACCGGCCGATCGTAAACGGGAGGACCGACAACCGGCCCGGCGCAACACCGCGCCGGGCCGGTCGTCGACCCCACGGTCGGCCCCGCGTTCGACCCCGCATTCGGCCCCGCGTTCGACTCGGGGCCGACCGGCTCAGGCCGCGAGGCCGCCGTCGACGGCGATCTCGGCGCCGGTGATGTACCGGCCGTCCTCGCTGACGAGGTGCGCGATCGTGGCCGCGATGTCCTCGACCCGGCCGTAGCTGCCGAGCGCGGTCAGGCCCCGCTGGAACTCCGCCGACGGGCCGTCCGCCGGGTTCATCTCGGTGTCGATCGGCCCGGGGTGGATGACGTTGGCGGTGATCCCGCGCGGGCCCAGCTCGCGCGAGAGCGCCTTGGTGAGACCGATCATCGCGGCCTTGCTGGCCCCGTAGAGCGTGGCGCCGGGGAAGGCCACGTGCTTCGTGACACAGCTGCCGATGGTGATGATCCGCCCGCCCTCGCCCAGGTGGGCGGAGGCCGCCTGGGCGTAAAGGAACGGCGCCCGGACGTTCACCTCCAGCACCCGGTCCACGTCGTCGAGCGCGATTTCGCCGATCGGGCCGAGCACGCCGACGCCGGCGTTGTTGACCAGGATGTCGAGCCGCCCGAAGCGTTCGGCCACCGCCTCGACCACGGCCCGGACGGCCTGCGGGTCGGCGCTGTCCGCCCGGACCGCCCAGCCGCGCCGGCCCATCCCGGTGATCTTGGCCGCGACCGCCTCGGCCCGTTCCGTACCGCCCTGGTAGGTGACCACGACGTCGGCGCCGTCCTCGGCCAGCCGCAGGGCCACCGCCTCCCCGATCCCCCGGCTGCCGCCGGTCACCAGGGCCACCTTGCCGTCGAGCTTCGCAAGCTTGGTCATCGTCATATCGCCTGAACTCCTTGACTCGTTCCCGGACATGACTCAATCTTCAGCTCACGCCGCCCGCGAGTCCGGCGGTATTCGGACGTCGCGTTCAACGTTCAACTACCACCGGGGGCCTCCGGCAGTTCCGTGGACGCCGCCCCGCAGTACGAAGCCACCGCCGGCTGGCCGGGCCGGCCGACCCGCCGTCAGCGATCTGCCGAGGCACGGCGCCGGCCCCGGCGACGCGCCGAGCGGCCGCCCCTGGACGGGACGGCCGCTCGGCGCGAATGCGGGGACGGGCGACTGCGGGGAGGCGTCAGACGCTGAGCGTCTGGCCCGGGAAGATGAGGTCCGGGTTGCCGCCGATCGCCTTGACGTTCTTGGCGTGCAGGCTCGCGGTGTCGGTGCCGAACTTGGCCGCGATGTCGCTCAGGGTGTCGCCGCTCCTGACGGTGTAGCTGCCGCCGGAGGCGTTCCGGTCGTCGGCGGCCGGCTTGGTGGCCTTGGCGACGTCCTGGGACTTCCAGGACTGCGTCTTCTGCGACTTCTGGGCCTGGTCGCCCTGCGCGGGCTTGCTCGGGGCCTGCTTCGCCTGCGGGGTCTGCGCGGGCTTGGCCGGCTGCTGCGCCTTGGGGGCCGCGACCTTGGGAGCGGCCGGGGCCGAGGTGTCGACGGCCGCCGGGGCGCCGCCCTTGGCCAGGCCCGCCTTCGCCGAGCAGACCGGCCAGGCGCCGGGGCCCTGCGAGGCGAGCACCTTCTCGGCGACCGAGATCTGCTGTGCCTTGGTCGCCTGGTTGGCCTGCGAGGCGAAGGCGGTGCCGCCGTACGCGGCCCAGGTGGACGGGGTGAACTGCAGTCCGCCGGAGAAGCCGTTGCCGGTGCTGATGCTCCAGTTGCCACCGCTCTCGCACTGGGCGACGGCGTCCCAGGTCGAGGTGGACGCGGCGGAGGCCGAGGTGGCCGTGACGAGGCCGGCCACCGGAAGGGCCGCGACGGCCCCGCCGACCAGCACCAGACGGGCACGGCTGCGGCGCTTCCCGGCGGTGGCGGTGTTGGTGGTGGCAGCGGCGGTCTCGTTACGGATCGTCATGAAAGTCCTCTCGACAAGCCCCGGGCGGGCAGGCGGAACCAGGCCCTTGGCAGGGCCGTCGCGCTCACCTCACTCGACGGGCGGCCGGACACGTGTCGGACGTGCCGCGCCGCCCCGGCCACCCCCGCTCGCCGACGGCCTGTTCGAGCCGGTCGCGTCAACGGGCACGGCCCTCGCGCCGGGGGTCAGTCGGCGGGCCGTGCGTCGGGGGTGAACCCGGGTGGTGCTCGTTGCACCGCCAATGAAGCTACGGGCCCTCAGGGGCGGCTTCAAGCAATTCTTGGGCCCTGCAGGTCAGTTGACTGTTACCGGCGGTATCGATCATGAAACCGTGCCCGAAATGAACGGGTTTGACAGCATTTTCAAGATCAAATGGTCAATTTCCGTGCTCGCGCTCACATCTGTCCATCTGTGAAGCCGCCCACACCGTCGACGGAGCGCAATGACAGGACGACGGACCGTCACCGCCGTCACCGGAGTTCCCGGTTCCGCGGGGCGCCGCCGTGGTATCGCCCACACTCGTGACTCAGCGTGGCCACGCTGTGCGCACTGCGTAGAACACGACCAGTCCGTAGCCGACGCAGTAGCTGAACCTGCGGGCCCGAGCCGAGAGCCGCGCGCCCACCGAGACGCCCACCGCGGCCAGCAGTTGCTGCCAGAGCAGCGAGGCCGCCAGCACACCCGCGACGAAGGCCGCCCCGCCCGCGCCGCTCCGTGGGCCGCCACCGCCCGTGACCAACGCGGCAAAGTAGAGCGCGGTCGTCGGATTCACCGCCGTCAGCGCGGTGAACCGCAGAAAGGCCCGGAGCGGACCACCCGCCGCCCCCGAGCCGCCCGAGCCGCCCGGCGCGGCCTGGGCGGCCTGGGCGGCCTGGGGCCGGCGCAGGCCCAACAGCCCGCGGACCGCCACCGCCGTCAGCACCACGGCCGAACCCGCCCGGGCCCAGGCCTCCCAGCCGGCAGGAGTCGACGCCCACCGGGCGCCGAGCGCCGTGGCGAGCGCCGCGTACGCCGCGTCCACGAACGCCACCGCGCACGCCGCACTCACCGCGGCCGCGCGCCCGCGCCGCCCCTCCTCCAGCAGCAGCACCCCGACCGCCCCCAGCGGCACCGCCACGCCCAGCCCCGCGCCGACTCCCGCCAGCGCCGCCGCTGCCGTGCCGGCCCCGGCCGTCCCGGTCGCCGTCGCCGCCGCGCCCGCCATGCCCGCCATGCCCGTCACGTCCGTCATACCGGCCACCGTGGCGCAGCCGCCACGACAACGGCGGCCGGAACCCGGTCCGGACCGCGATAATCACGGCATGGACGCCCTCGACAGCGAAATCCTCGGCGAGCTGCGCGCGGACGCGCGGATCTCCTACCGCGACCTCGGCGCCCGTGTGGGCCTGAGCGCCAATGCGACGGCCGACCGGGTCCGGCGGCTGGTGCGGACCGGGGTGATCCGGGGCTTCACCGCCCTGGTCGACCCGGCCGCCGACACCGCGCGCCCGGGCCTGACCGTCTTCGTCGACGTCCGGCTGCGGCCGGAGACGGACAGCGACACCTTCGAGACCACGGCGCTACGACTGCCCGGCGTCACCGAGACCGCCCATGTCACCGGCGAGTACGACTATCTGCTGCGTGCCCGGGTGGCCGACGCCGCCGGGCTCGACCAGTTGCTGCGCCGCCTGAAGCACGAGGCGGGCGTCGCCCACTCCAGCACCCGCCTCGCCCTGCGGATCGCCACCCGCTGACCCGCTCTTCGCCCCGGCTGCGGCATGGACGCCCCAGCAGGGAGGCCGCCGCACGGACCGCCGCAGTACGGACGGCACGGATTCCTCGGCACGGAGCGGGTCAGATCGCGCCGCCCAGCCCCGCGTCGCGCGCCAGCAGGGCCGCCTGCACCCGGTTCTCGCAGCCCAGCTTGGCCAGGATCCGGCTGACGTACGTCTTCACCGTCGCCTCGCTCATGTGGATCCGGGCGCCCGCGTCCGCGTTGGACAGGCCCTCGCCCAGCAGCGCCAGCACCTCCAGCTCGCGCGCGGTCAGCACCTCCAGCCGCCGCCGGGCCGCCGTCCCCCGGGCCGCGGCCGGGCCGCTGCGGGCGCCGGCCAGCGAGTCGACGATGTGCCGGGTGGCGGCGGGCGAGAGGAAGGCGTTCCCGGTGGCTGCGGCCCGGACGGCCTGGATCAGCTCGGCGGGCGCGGTGTCCTTGAGCAGGAACCCGGCGCCGCCCTCGGTCACGGCGCGCAGGACGTTGTCGCGCTCCCCGAAGGTGGTGAGGATCAGTGCCCGCGCGCCGGGCACCACCCGGCGCAGCTCGCCGAGCGCCGTCAGCCCGTCCATCACCGGCATCTGGATGTCCAGCAGGACGACGTCGGCCCGGTGGGCCAGCGCGAGGTCCAGGGCCTGCCGGCCGTCGGCCGCCTCGGCGACCACGTCGATGTCGTCGGCGGAGGACAGGATCATCCTGATCCCGGCCCGGATGAGCGGCTCGTCGTCGGCGACGAGGACTCGGATCACTGCTGGTCATCCCCTCGATGTGGTGCGGGTGGCACTGCTCGGCACCATCCTCACACCTCGGCCGGGCCGGCCTCGCCGGGCGGCCCCGTCACCCGCTCGGCCGTGGTCTCAGAACCTCCCCAGGTAGTGCTGCTTCTCCACCAGCACGCCGTCCTTGAAGCAGAACCGGGCCACAGCGTCCTCGCTCCCCGAGCCGGTCGTGTCCCCGGCGAGGAAGTAGCGGCAGGACGACCCCGCCGGCGGGGTCGGGCCGCTGCCCTCGTAGTCCTTGGTGAAGAAGCCGTTGCCGGCCGGCAGACGGCCCACCACCTCCGCCTCGGGCGTGCCCTCCTGGATCGAGTCGTACAGCGAACGCTCCACGGTCGCGTCGTTGGCGGCGCCGATGAAGGCCAGCACGCCCCACACCAGCAGCCCCAGCACGGTGAGCAGCACGACCGCCCCGCCGACCGCGCAGCCGATCGCCGGGCTGCGCCGCCGCCGGCCCCCGGTGACGCCGTCGACCGCCGGCAGCGCGTCCAGCGCCCAGGGCTCCTCCCCGACGGGCCCGGGCCCGAAGGCCGGATCGACGGCAGGATCGCCGCCGGCCCCCTCGTACGGCAGCACGGCGGCGATCCGGAATCCGGCCTCGACGGTCGGCCCGGCGTGCACCATCCCACCGACCAGCCGGGCCCGCTCGCGCAGCCCGGTCAGCCCCTGGCCGCCGCTGACCGGCGCCGTCCCGGACCCCGCCCGTACCCCGACCGGCTCCGGCGCCGGCGGGTTGACCACCTCCACCACCAGCGCGTCCGGCTCGTAGCGCAGCGACACGGTGATGGGCGCGCCGGGGGCGTGCTTGTGCGCGTTGGTGAGCGCCTCCTGGACGATCCGGTACGCGGCGTGGCCGACGTTGGCGGCCGGCGTCCGGCGCTCGCCGTCCTCCCCGAAGGCGACCGGCGTCCCGGCCGCCCGGGAGGACTCGACCAGCTTCCCGATGCCCTCCAGTCCGCCGGTCCGCCCACCGCCGGCCGGTGGGCCGACCGGCGCGGGCACCGTGGCGGTCGACTCGTCGTGCAGCACTCCGACCACCTCGCGCAGCTCGCGCATCGCGGCGACGGCGGCCAGCCGCAGCACGCCCACCGCCTCCCGCTGCCGGTCGGACAGGGTGCGGTCGACCTCCAGCGCGCCGGAGTGAACGGAGATCAGGGCGAGCTGGTGGCCCAGGCTGTCGTGCATGTCCTGGGCTATCCGGTGCCGCTCGCGCAGCCGGGCCTGGTGCGCCACCATGGTGCGCTCGCGCAGCAGTTGCTCGTTGCGCTCGCGCATCGCGTCCAGCAGGGCCCGGCGCTGGGCCCGGTACCGGCCCCAGAGCGCGGGCAGCACGGCGAGCAGCAGGAAGCCGCCCAGGGAGAACCCGATCATCAGCTTCATCGGTGCCGACCCGGCGTCCTTCACCACGCCGGTGGCCGTCATCAGCAGGAAGGCACCGGCGAACGACCCGGCCAGCACGCCGACCCGCTTCACCCGGGAGCCTGCCGACCAGCCCACGCAGGCCAGCAGCGGCAGCGGCCCAGCGGCCCAGCCGGCGGCGACGGCGGTGAGCAGCAGCACGGTCGAGGGCAGGCCGCGCCGGAGCAGGAAGAGCACGGCCGTCCCGACACCGAAAACCGGCCAGAGGCACTCGTGGGAGGCCACGTCGATCAGCACCGCGAGCGCGCCGAGCAGCAGCGCGCCGCCGGCCTCCCGCACCACCGGCCAGAGCCGCCAGGGCCCGGGCAGCGCCGTCCGCAGCGCCGTACGCCACACCCTTCGTCCTGCCCTCGACCAGGCCTTCGCTATCGCGTCCACCCCGCGAGGCTAGCGAAGCGCACCCCGGAGCAATGTCGCCGTTCGTCGCTCCTCGCCCCGACGAAAGTCGCGCCCCGTCACCGGTGGCACGGGCGCGGCAGCGCCTCACCGACCCCGACCGCGCCTCACCCACCGGCACCGCGCCGGCGCCTCACCCGTACGCGGTGAGCATCAGCGCCACGTCGTCGACCCGGTGGGTGGAGCCGACCTCGCGCAGCAGCCGCTCCACCAGCCGTTCCAGGCCGTCCTCCTCGCCGCCGGGCTCCCCGGCCACCCCGGCGAGGGCGACGCGCAGCCGGTCCACGCCGTGGTCGATCTCCACCGCCGGATCCTCGACCAGTCCGTCCGTGTAGAGCGCGAGCAGCGAGCCCGGCGCCATCCGGAACTCGCTGACCGGGTACTCGGCCCGGTTGTCGACGCCGAGCAGCGGCCCGCCCGCCACGTAGAGCGCCTCGGTGCTCCCGTCGGGGTGGCGCAGCACCGGCGGGAGGTGCCCGGCCCGGGCGATCCGGGCGGTGCCGTCGGCGGGGGTGAGCCGGATCAGGCAGCAGCTGGCGAGCAGCCCGGGGTCGAGGTCGAGCAGCAGCTGGTTGGTACGCGTCAGCACCTCGTCCGGCGGGTGTCCGCTGGCGGCGAAGGCCCGCACCGCGCTGCGCAGCTGTCCCATGGTGGCGGCGGCGCCGACGCTGTGGCCCTCGACGTCGCCGATGACCAGGTTGAGGTCCTGGCCGGTGACGATGGCGTCGTACCAGTCGCCGCCGATCTCCATCCCCTGGGTGCCGGGCAGGTACCGGGCGGTGATCCGGACGTTGTCCAGGTGCGGCAGCCGGTGCGGCAGCAGGGCCTGCTGGAGGCCGCGGGCGAGGGCGAACTCGGCGTCGTAGAGCCGGGCCCGCTCCAGGGCCTGGGCGATGAAGCCGCCGAGGGCGGTGAGCAGTCCGCGCTCCTCGACGGTGAACACGCGGGACTCGTCGAAGCCGATGATGCAGCTGCCGACCGGGTGGCCGGAGGCGATCAGCGGCAGGAAGGCCCAGGCGCCCATCTCGTCCAGGGCGATGCCGGGATAGGCGACGGCGAGCTCGTGGACGGACTCGAAGAAGATCGGCGCACCGGAGCTGAGCGCCTCGGCGCCCGGCACGCGCGCGGCGACCGGTGTTCCCTCGAAACGGTCCAGGAAGCCGTCCGGGTAACCGGCCTGGGAGACCAGGTGGAGGCGCTTGTCCCGGACGGCGTAGATGGCGAGCTCCTGGCCGCCGAAGGCCGGCAGGATCTGCTCGGCGACGGCCTGGCAGACCTCCCGGACGGTGACCGCCTCGCTCAGCGCGCTGGCGAGCTGGAGCAGGTGGTACATCGCCCCGACGCTGGTCCGGGTGCCGGGCGGGGGTTCGGCCGGTGGTTCGGCCGCGCCGGCGGGCGGCTCGGCGGCGACGACCCGGCCGGTGACGCCGTGGGTGTCCGGGTAGAGCGAGAACGCCAGCCAGCCGTCCGGCGGGCGGGCCGCGAGGAAGGCGGTGGGCTGCTGGGAGAGCATCGCGGCGCGGTAGCGGTTCTCGTACACCGGGTCGGCGAGCCAGGGCAGCACGTCCCACGGGTGGTGGCCGACCAGGTCCTCGCGGCGGGCGTGCAGCAGGCGCTCGACGCTGCGGTTGGCGTAGGTGATGCGGCCGTCCGGGTCGAGTGAGAAGACGCCGTCGCGCAGCCGCTCGACGGCGGCCGCGGCGGCGGTTCCGGTACGGGTGTCCAGCACGGCGCCGACCAGGTGGGAGCGGCCGTTCGGCCCGCCGCCCTCGGGGACGCGGCCCCAGAGTTCGACCGGGTACGGGTGGCCCTCGTGGTCGAGCACCCGCACGCGGGCCGCGAGCACCTGTCCGTGGTCCAGTGCGGCACGGGCGGCGGCCCGGAACTCGGGCAGGTCGCCGGGGGCGATCCGGGTGGTCAGGGTGGCCGCCCGGCCGTCGAACTCGGCGGGCGACAGCCCGAAGATCTCGCAGAACTGCTCGTCGACGGAGAGCGCCCCGGTGGCCAGGTTCCAGTCGAACAGGCCGACCCGGGTGGTCGGCGGGGAGGGCGGCGCCAGCTCGACCACGGTGGTCTCGCCGTTGGGTTCGATCAGGCGCCCGCGCCCGTCCAGGGCCGCCAGCGCGGCCGCCAGGCCGTCGGCCACCACCCTCAGGTGCCGCTGCGCGCCGCGCGGCACCCCTTCGTCCGAGGCGGCCCACAGCACGCTGATCACCCCGTACGTCTCCTCGCCGGTCTTGACGGGCACACAGGCGGAGGCGTAGTCGTACGGCATGCCGACGGCGAGCTGCGGGAAGCGCCGCATGGTGTCCTCGGTGTCGGCCAGTGCGATCGTGCGGCCCGTCCGGAAGCTGACCGCCACCGGCATCGGCCCGGCCGCCGCGACCCGCCGGAACGGCGTGATGATCGACAGCGGCACGCCAGCGATGGTGCAGAGCACCAGCGAGCGCCGGTCCCGGGCACGCAGGTAGACCATCCCGCCGTACGCGTCGGTCTCGGCCAGCACCCTGCGGACGGCGGTCGCGAGCAGTGCGTCCCGCTCGTGCGTCGCCCCGGCCACGGCATCGCGCTCCCGGGGACGGCGCGCGTCGGGTCGCGCCGCCCAGGTACCGCCGGTCACGTGCGGACCGGGCCGGTCCGCCGGCACACCCTGGCGCATCCTCCCTTGCTACGCCCGGGTCAAGGGACTGTCAAGGCGAGCCCGGGCAGGCCCGGCGTGCCGCCCCCCGGTCGCGCCGCCATGACCGCCACGCCGACCGACCGAGGCCGCACCACGGTGGTCGACCTCGGGGCCGTCGCGATGGCCCCCACCACGCCGACGGGCGTCCACGTCGGCCGGGCCGTGCACCGCGGGGGCCGGCACCCCGACGAGTGGTGCGCCCACGGTGACCGGCCGCCTGCGAACCGTCCGGACGGGCTTCGATATCCTCCGTCGGACAGCGCAGCGCATCGGCTGCCCCGGGGGAAGCGAGTACATCCATGCAGCCGGCACCGTCCGACCCTGCCCGACCGCCGGCGTCCGACCAGGGCGGCGGCGCCTGGCAGTGGGACGAGACGGACGACCGGTCGAGCGCACCGGCCGACGTGCTGAGCGGCGGCGCCGAGGACGACGGCGGACCGCGGCCCACCCGGCGGCGGTTGCTGGCCGGCGCCGGACTGCTGGCGGCGGGCGCCGCGGCCTGGGCGTTCGCCCGCTCGGCCGGCGGGCCGGACCCGGCGCCGCCCCGGCCCCTGCCCACCCGGCTCGCCGGACCGGAGCCGCTCTGGACGTACCGGGGCCGGGAGCCGATGGCACCCGAGCGGCTGAACGGGCGCCCCGCCGTCCCGGTCCTCCTCTCCCGCGAGGGGCTCCAGGTGCTCGACCCGGCCACCGGCAAGCCCCTGCGGATGCTGACGTTCGCCGCGGTCAGGGCGAACTGGCCGGACGACGTGGACCAGCCGGGCACCCGCGTGGTCGTCGGCGCCGACCGGGTGTTCACCACCTCCAACGGCCACGTCGACAGCCACCACCTCACCGATCCGGCCTCGGAGTGGAGCCTGCCGCTGCCGGAGGAGTCGGGCAGCGGCACGGTCACCCTGTTCGGCTGCGCGGGCGACGTCGTGTACGGCGCGGTGCAGCCCCGGCCGTACGCCGGCGGCGACCGGCTGTTCGCGGTGCACGTCCCGGAGCGGCGGCTGCTCTGGACCCGCGCGGCCCTCGGCGGCGAACGGCCGCTCACCCCGGTCACCTCGGCCGGCGGCCGCGTTCCGGTCTTCGACAACTCGGCCGACGGCGCCCACCTGGCCCTGCTGGAGGCCGCCACCGGCAAGCGGCTCTGGGCGGTGCCCGCCGAAGCGGGTCTGACCTGGGCCGTCGCCGACGCGGAGCACGTCTACGCGCCCGAGGGCCCGGCCGGGCTGCGGGCGCTGCGGCTCGCCGACGGCGCCCCGCACTGGTCGGTCCGCCCGGGGCCGGCCGACGAGTGGCGGCTCCTGCCGCCGGTCACCGGCGGCCCCCGGGTCTATCTGTTCCGCGACAACGGCCTGGTCACCGCCCACGACGTGACCACCGGCGACCGGCTCTGGGAGCGCCACCTGCCGTTCCGGCTGGATCGCCGCAGCCACCCGCTGCTCGCCGGGCCGGCCCTCTACGTGCCCGGACCGGCCGCCGCGGGCGTGTGCGCGCTGGACGCCGCCACCGGCGAGGAGCGCTGGACGTTCCGCGACTCCGGCCCCGGCGTCGACGTCTGGTCGCTCTCCAACGACCCCACCCGCCTCTACGCCGGCCACGACGACGTCCTGCACGCACTCCCCCTCGTCTGACCCCGGCCCCTCGGCCCGCCCCGCGCCGGGGGAGGATGGCGGCGTGCAGGTACACCCGATCTCGCCCGACCGGCTCGCCGAGCGCCTCGCCGACCGCATCACCGCCCTGCCCGGCGCCGGAGAGCGGTGGCTGCGGGTCGCCGTGGACGGCGCGCCGGCCGCCCTGCCCGGCGCGCTCGCCGACGCGCTGGTCGAGCCGCTGCGGGTGCGCGGCCGCCCGACCCTGCGGGTGTCGGCCGCGGCCGCCTTCCTCCGGCCGGCCTCGGTCCGGCTGGAGTACGGCAGGCAGGACCCGGACGCCTATCACGACCTCTGGCTGGACGACGGCGCCCTGCTGCGCGAGGTGCTGGACCCGCTGGAGCCCGGCGGAACCGGCCTGGTCCTGCCGTCCCTGCGCGACCCGGCCACCGACCGCGCGACCCGCGCACCGTACACCCCGCTCCCGGCCGGCGGGGTGCTGCTGCTGGACGGCGCGCTGCTGCTCGGCCGGTGGCTGCCGCTGGAGCTGACCGTCCACCTGGCGCTCACCCCGGCCGCGCTGGCCCGCCGTACCGCGCCCGAGGAGCGGTGGACGCTGCCCGCCTTCGCCCGCTACGAGGCCGAGACCGCCCCCGCCGAGGCGGCCGACCTCACCGTCCGGGTCGACGACCCCCGCCACCCGGCCCTGGTCGAGCACCGCTAGCGGTCCGTGCCTCGGGGGCCGGTCCGCGCTGGCAGTGCGGGCACCAGAACGCCACTCGCTCCTGGGGCGGGGCGCCCTGGGTCGCCGTCCGGACCAGGACACCGCAGCGCGGGCACGGCCGCCCGGCCCGGCCGTACACCCAGTGCCGGTGGCCGGGCCGGGTGTCACCGGTGGTGACGTGCCCGGGGCGCAGCCGGTTGGCGTCGAGGAGCTGCCGGGCCCGCTCCACCAGCCGTTCGGGGCACGGCAGTTCACCCACTGCCGTCCACGGGGTGACGCCGGCCAGGAAGCAGAGCTCGTTGGCGTAGACATTGCCGATGCCGGCCAGATTGCGCTGGTCGAGGAGCGCCTCGGCGAGCGGCCGGCCGGGCTCGGCGAGCAGCCGGCGGACGGCCTCGGCCTGGTCCCAGTCGGGGCCGAGCAGATCGGGCCCGAGGTGGCCGACGACGCGCTGTTCGTCGGCGGTGCGCAGCAGCTCGACGACGGGCAGCCGGTAGCCGACCGCAGTGGCGTCCTCGGTGCCGAGGACGGCCCGGATCTGCCAGGCGGGCCCGCCGGCCCACCGCTCGCCGGGGCGGTAGACCTCCCAGCGGCCGTCCATCCGCAGATGGGTGTGCAGGGTGAGGCCGCCTTCGAGCCGGGTGAGCAGGTGCTTGCCGCGTGCGGCGACCTCCAGCACCCGCCGGCCGGTGAGGTCGGCGGTGGCGTGCGCGGGGACCCGCAGGTCGGCGGTGGTCAGCACCCGGTCGGCGAGCGCCGTGTGCAGCCGGGCCGCCACGCGGTGGACGGAGTCGCCTTCTGGCATGGCTCCATCCTCCCCCGCGCGGCGGCCTCGGGGCGCGCGCGACCGGCTCAGTCCTCCACGACGACGTCGTCGGCCTGCATGCCCTTCTGGCCCTGCGCCGCGACGAAGGTGACCCGCTGGCCCTCCACCAGGCTCTTGAAGCCTTCGCCCTGGATCGACCTGAAGTGGACGAAGAGGTCGGGCCCGCTCTCGGGGGTGATGAAGCCGTACCCCTTCTCGGCGTTGAACCACTTCACCGTGCCCGACTGGCGCTGCGACATGTCCACTCCCTCGATTCACCTGCTCCGACCGGACGCCCGGGCGCCCGGGGGTCCTTTCCTTCCGTCACGCGGCGGCCCGTCACGCGCTGGTCCGTCACGCGGCGACCCGTCACGCGCTGGTGGGCGGCGCCTGCTGCTCGCGCACCACGACGACCGGGCAGGGGGCGTGCTCGGTGAGGTGGCGGCTGACGGAGCCGAGCAGTGCGCCGGAGAATCCGCCGAGGCCCCGGCTGCCGACCACCACCAGCGCGGCGCCGTCGGCGGCCTCCAGCAGGGCCTGCGCGGCGTTCCCGGGCATCACGGCCTCGGTGATCCTGACGCCGGCGTCGTCCCCGACGACCTTGACGACCGTTTCGGAGAGCGTCCGCCCGGCCAGTTCTTCGGGGTTGAAGCCCTCGGCCAGAGGCACCGCGAGCCCGGACCAGCCGTAGAACGCCGGGTACTCCCAGGCGGCGATCGCCTGGACGCGGCCGCCGACCAGCTTGGCGTAGTCGACCGCCCAGCGCAGCGCCCGCTCCGAGGCGGGCGAGCCGTCCACTCCGACGACGATCCGGGGGTTCGCGCTGTGGGCCATGCCGCTGCTCCTTGCTCGACTACCGCGGCTTCACCTGCCGCTGCCTCCCAAACATAGATCGATACGGACATACAGCAGCAAATTGCCACGCCGAGGGCGTCGAACGCTTTCGAACCCTGTGCGATCCCGGCCCGCTGCCGAGGAAGCAGCGACGCACCGCCGGCACCGACGGCACGCCCGCCCACGGGGGCGGTACCGGCACTGGTACTGGCGGATGCGCGGGCCCCATCACCCACGCACCCGCCAGCGCTGTCGGACGGCCGGGCCGTCAGGCCCGGTAGGCGGCCCAGGAGTTGGACATCCTGGCGACCTGACCGGGGGTGAACTGCGTCATGCAGGAGTCGTAGGTGTAGTCCATGAAGTTGTGGATCGGGTCGACGCCGGTGGCGGTGCAGGTGTCGCGGCCCGCCGGGCACTGGTAGGCGGCGCTCTTCTCGGCCGGGGTGTCCGAGACGTAGTCGCCCTGGCCGCCGCAGCCGCCCTGGAAGGTGTGGTAGAGCCCGAGCCAGTGGCCGACCTCGTGGGTGGCGGTGTCGCCCTCGTTGTAGTTCGCCGCCGAGCCGCCGGGGAACGAGCTGTCGAGGATGACCACGCCGTCGTCGCTCGGGTTCGACTGGTAGGAGCTGGGGAACGTCGCCCAGCCGAGCAGCGACTGGCCGAGCTTTGCGGTGTAGAGGTTGAGGGCGTTGGCCCCGCCCTTGCGCAGCGAGCTCTTCATCGACCGCTCGGCCGAGGAGCCCGGGGTGATGCCGTTGTACCAGGTCGAGTTGTCGGTGTAGTCGGTGCCGACCAGCTGGAACTGGAACTGGCTGGCGGTGTTGCCCGCGCCCTGGCCGCCGTAGGCGGCGTTGAGGACGGAGATCTGCCGGCTGATGTCCGTCGCGCTGAGCTTGCCCGTCGTTCCGGCGTGGACGACGTGCACGTACACCGGGACGGTCGTGCTGGCGGCCAGCGTGCCGGGGGCGAGCAGCGTGCTGCCCTGGGAGGAGTGGGCCAGCTGGGCGACACGGGCGTCGAGGTCCGCGTCCATGGCCGCGGCCTGGGCGTCGGTGACGGCGTTGGGCTCGTGGCTGCCCGGGCTGCCGGCGGGCTTGCGGGCCCCCGCGTCCTGGCCCGCCCCGTCGACGCACGGGGCGGCGACCGAGGCGGGCGCCTGCGCGGCGGCGGTGGAGAACGCCGAGGGGGCGGCGAACTGGGTGAGCCCGAGGGCTGCGACGAGGGCTGCGGCGCTGAGGAATCTGCGGGGGACACGCGAGGGTACGCGGGCAGAACGACGCATCTGCGCTCCTGAGGGGGAGTTGTGGGGGGGCGGCGGAGGGGGCCGCCGAGCCTAGGCTACGCAGGGCTGCGTGTACGCGTCAGACGTGTTCCAGCCTGAAAGTTCTGACGACATATCGGACATAATCCGGAAGCCCGATCGAGTGACACCGGTCACAGGTGGAACATTTCCGGTGTCGCGCGATCGGGGCGATGCCCCCGAGTTGTCCGAAAGTTGACGCTCCGTCCGTCCGGCTGTCCTCGGTAGGCCATCCGGGCCGGTCGGGTGGGCGACCCCGCACCGCCTCGCCGAGACTACGACGCCACGAAGACGATCTCCCGCACGGCGCGCGCACCGGCCCGGTCGAGTACCACGGCCGACGCACAACCCGCCGGCGGCTCCCCGGTGCCCGCCAGCCTCCCGCGCAGCCGCCGGGCCGACTCGCGGTGCCTGGCGAAGGCGTAGGCGGAGACCCGCTGCCCCCGGGCGTACTGGCCGTCCCGGGCCTCGTCCGCGCTGGCGTCCAGCAGGACCAGGTGCACCCGCCGCCCCTGCCGCGCGGCCGCCCGGCCCAGCCAGTGCCGCACCCAGGGCAGCGTGCCGCAGTCGTGCACCGCGAGCGGGCCACCGGCCAGCACGGCGCGGCGCAGCCGCCGGTAGTGCGCGGCCCGCACCAGCGGGCGGTAGACGAAGTAGGGCAACCAGCCGGGCAGCCGGGCCGCGTACTCCTCCCGGACCTGCTGGGAGTCGATCAGCGGGGCGCGGATGCACCGGCGCATCAGGGTGCTCTTGCCGCTCCCCGGCAGGCCCGAGACGATCAGCAGATCGTCGGCCCGGTAGTGCAGCGCCTGGGCCGGCGCCCCGGCGGAGCCCGCCCCGCCGCACACCGGCCCACCGGGCCCCCGGCGCAGATCGTGCAGGCCGCGCGGGCGCAACACCGCGGCGGCCGGGCGGACCTCGGCGGCGCACGCCGATCTCGGCACGGGCACCTTGGCCCCGGACACCCCGACCTCAACCACCGGCACTCCCCCTGACTCCGCGGCGCCGGCTCCCCGGCCCCCGCCTCCCGAAGAAGCCTTCCCCCTTCAAGAGAGAGTAAAGACTAGTGGTCAGCGCCGGTACGGCCGAGCCCTTTCACGCCGGCACGACGCCTCCCGCACAACGCCCACGCACCGCGCTCCTCGGAACCGCGCCCGGGGAGCGGCGCGTTCGTACCGGTACGTTCCCACCGGAACGGGGCCGCCGGGCCGCCTCGGCGCCTCCCCGGCGACGCGGGGGGCGGCGGCGGCCCGGCGGACGGTCGCCGACCCGGTCGCGAGCCGGGTCAGCCCAGCTGCGGGGCGACCCGGGAGGCGATCAGCTCCAGGTGGTCGAGGTCGTCCAGGTCGAGGATCTGGAGGTAGACGCGCTCGGTGCCCACGGCGGCGTAGCGGCCGATCGCCGCCACCACCTCGTCGGGCGTGCCGGCCAGGCCGTTGGCCTTCAGCTCGTCCACGTCGCGGCCGATCGCGGCGGCCCGGCGGGCCACCTCGGCGTCGTCCCGGCCCACGCAGGCGACCAGGGCGTTGGAGTACACCAGGTCGTCGGCCCGGCGGCCGGCCCGCTCGACGGCGGCCCGGACCCGGCCGAACTGGGCTGCGCTCTCCTTGACCGAGACGAACGGCAGGTTGAACTCGTCGGCGAAGCGGGCGGCCAGCGCCGGGGTCCGGGTCGGGCCCGTGCCCCCGACCAGCACGGGGATCTTCTGCTGGGCGGGCTTGGGCAGCGCCGGCGACTCGGTCAGCCGGTAGTACTCGCCGGCGAAGTCGAAGGTGTCGCCGACCTTGGTGTTCCAGAGCCCGGTGACGATGGCCAGCTGCTCCTCCAGCCGCCCGAACTTCTCCTTGGGGAAGGGGATGCCGTAGGCGGCGTGCTCCTCCTCGTACCAGCCGGCGCCGAGGCCGAACTCGACCCGCCCGCCGCTCATCGCGTCGACCTGGGCGACCTGGATGGCGAGCACGCCGGGCAGCCGGAAGGTGGCGGCGGTCATCAGGGTGCCCAGCCGGATGGTGCTGGTGTCACGGGCCAGGCCGGCCAGCGTGATCCAGGCGTCGGTGGGGCCGGGCAGGCCGTCCACGCCGCCCATCTTGAGGTAGTGGTCGGAGCGGAAGAAGGCGCTGAAGGCGCCGAGCTCCTCGGCGGTCCGCGCCACCCGGAGCAGCGTGTCGTAGCTCGCGCCCTGCTGGGGCTCGGTGAAGATTCGAAGATCCATGCGGTCCATTCTGGTACAGACCACCCCGGGCTCACGGGCGATCCGCACTTTCGGCCGAGTGACGCCGACGGGTGGCGGGGTGGCGCCGCGGCCGGCGGCCGGCGGGCGGCGGGGTGGCCAAGGTCTCAGCCCGCGCGGCCGCTCCCCCGGGTCCGCTCGCCTACCGTTGGACGGATGTTCGCCACGCCCGACGAGTCCCACCGAGGCTCCCCCGACCAGCCGGCCGGCTGCCCGCTGCCCGGGATCGTCGCCGCCTTCACCCCGCGGCTGGCCGAGTTCGCCTTCGAACCCGGCTTCGTCGCCGCGGTCGACCAGCACGTCGCCCAGCTGCGCGAGCTGCTCTACGCGCAGGGGCCGGACCTGCTGCCCCTGACCGTGGAGCGCGCGGAGCTGTCGCAGTACGCGCAGGGGTTCCTCGACGCGCTCACCGAGATCGGGTGGCGGGAGCCGGTGGGCTACGACTTCGCGGTGCACCGGCTGACCGCGATCTGCTGGCTGGTGCGCGAGCAGGGCCTGCTCCCGGCCTGACGGCGGACCGTACCGTCCGGCCGGAACGATCCTCCCGAGTGGGCCCCGCGGCCGGTCGGGCTGCGCGTACAGTGGCGGTCCAACGGACGGACGGCGGGGCGGGGCGGTACAGGGTGAGCGGCGACACGGGGAGCACGGTCCGGACGGGTCGCGAGGGGAACGCGGCCGGGCACCGGGCGCTGGTCTGGCGGGAGCTGCCCGAGCGCCCGGCGGCCGCGGTGCTGGTGCTGCACGGCGGCGAGGAGCACAACCGCAGCCGGCCCGGCCCGCTCAACCTGCCCGGCCTGCGGATGTACGGCTTCGTCCGTGCCCTGCGCCGGGAGACGGCCGGAGCCGGGGTCGCGATCGGCACGGTCCGCTACCGCCACCGGGGCTGGAACGGCGACCGCGCCGACGCCGCCCGGGACACCCGCGCCGCGCTCGCCGACCTGGCCGAGGAGCTGGGCCATGTGCCGACCCTGCTGGTCGGCCACTCGATGGGCGGGCGGGCGGCGCTGCGCGCGGCGGGCCACCCGAACGTCACCGGCGTGGTCGCGCTGGCACCGTGGTGCCCGGCGCAGGACCCGTGCGAACAGCTCGCCGGCCGGGACGTCCTGATGCTGCACGGCGACCGCGACCGGGTCACCGGCCCGGCCGACACCCGTGCCTTCGCCGCCCGCAGCCGCTCGGCCGGGGCCCGGGTCTGCGGCTACACCGTGGTCGGCAGCGGTCACGCCCTGCTCCAGCGCTCCGCCGACTGGCACCGTGCCACCGCCCGGCTCTGCACCGGCCTGCTCGGCCTGCGCGCGCTCCCCGCCGAGGTCACCGCCGCGTTCGGCCTGCCCGCCGACACCGGCGACGCCCTCGACCTCCCGCTCCCCGCCCAGCCGCGCACCGCACCGCCGCGCCGCCGCACGACGGCCCTGCCGACCGACGCCTGACGGCTGACGGCAGATGCCTGAGGGCTGCCGACCGACGGCTGGCGGCTGACGCCTGACGTCGCAGGGCCCGGTCGGGCGGTCACGGGGCGTCCACCACCGTCCCGGGGGCGGGTATCGCGTGTTCCGCCGCGCGGCTGACACCCTCCCAGGCGGCCCAGGTGTCCATCCGGGTCCGCGCGATGTCGAACGCCAGGTCGTAGACCATGCTCCCCAGGAGCAGGCGCAGCGGCGGCTCGTCACTGTCGACGAGCGTGAGCAGCGCCTCGGCGGCGAGCTTCGGGTCGCTGTCGATCGAGCCCTCGGCGAACTGCTTCGCCAGCTCGGCCCGGAGCGGGTCGTAGGCCTCCAGGGTGTCGGTGCTGTGCATCGCCGTGTAGAGGTCGGTCCAGTAGCCGCCGGGCTGGACCATGCTCACCTTCACCCCGAAGCCGGCCGCCTCCATGGCGAGCGCCTCGCTCATGCCCTCCAGGGCGAACTTGCCGGCGCTGTAGAGCCCGGTGCTCGGGAAGCCGCCGAGGGCGGCGATGCTGGAGATCTGGACGAGGTGCCCGGAGCCCTGCCGGCGCAGGGTGGGCATGACGGCCTGGCTCACCCAGAGCGCCCCGAAGAAGTTGACGTCCAGCTGGGCCCGGGCCTCGGCCTCGGTGAACTCCTCGACCATGCCCATCGACAGCATCCCGGCGTTGTTGACGACGACGTCGAGCCGGCCGAAGTGGCCGACCGCCTCGGCGACGGCCGCGAAGACGGCGTCCCGGTCGGTGACGTCCAGCCCGAGGGGCAGCACCCGCCCCGGGTGGGCGGCCGCCAGGCGCTCCAGCGGCCCGGTGCTCCGCGCGGCGACCGCGACCCGGTCGCCCGCGGCCAGTGCCGCGTCCGCGAAGGCGCGTCCGAGGCCACGGCTGGCGCCCGTGATGAACCAGACCCGGTCGGTGGTGCGTGCGGGCGAGGTGCGCATGGGCGGCTCCCATCGATAGAGACGAGACGGTTCGTCTCGTTCGATGCCTCCACTATCGCCGCCCCGGACCCAGTCGTCAAGACGGACCGTCTCGTCTCAGGTCACTCGCGCCCATGGCCACCACCCGGCCCCCGGCCCGGGTGGACCGCGCACGACCCTTTTTGACGGTTCTCGACCACGGTGATCGCCCCGGCCGGTAGCGTCACTCCTGTCGTCCGAGTCCCACGGGCACCGGGTGCCGCCGGCCACGACCCAGGGCACCGGGTGCCGCCCGGTGCGACGTGTCAGGGCGGCGCTGCGGGGAGCGCGCCTTCGTGTGGACCCCGAGGAGTGAGAACCAGTGTTGACCGCCAGGCACCGCAGCCGCGCCGAAGCCGTACCCGAGGGCGCCGGACCCGCGCGCGCCGTACCCGAGGGCGCCGGACGGGCGGCCCGCCGATGACCGTCGCCCCCCGCCACCCGTTCGAGGCCGAAGCCGGCCTCGCCGACTACCTGGAGCGGCACGCCCGCACCACCCCCGAGAAGACCGCGATCATCCATCCGGACGGCCGCGAGCCGGCCGGCGGGATCCGCTACCGCGAGCTCAGCTACGGCGAACTGCAGCGCCGGGTCGAGGAGTTGGCCGCCGGCTTCAGCCGGATCGGAATCACCTCGGGCATGCGGACCATCCTGATGCCCAAGCCCGGACCGGATCTGTACATCCTGGTCTTCGCACTGCTGCGGATCGGCGCCGTGCCGGTGGTGGTGGACCCGGGCATGGGCATCAAGCGGATGCTCAACTGCTACCGCGCGGTGGGCGCGGAGGCCTTCGTCGGGCCCTCGGTCGCGCACGCCGTCCGGGTGCTCGGCCGCCGCACCTTCGCGACCGTCCGGATCAAGGTGACGCTGGGACGGCGCTGGTTCTGGGGCGGTCACACCCTGGACGGGCTGCTCGGCGGCCCCGGATCGGCGCCGGCCAAGCCGGTGACCGGCGACGACCTGATGATGATCGCGTTCACCACCGGCAGCACCGGGGCCGCCAAGGGCGTCGAGAGCGTCCACCGGATGGCCACCGCGACGGCCCGGCAGATGCACGCCGCGCACGGGCGCGACCGCGACGACGTCTCCCTGGTCACCGTCCCGATCTGGGGGCTGTTCGACCTGATCTACGGCTCCACCATGGTGCTGGCGCCGATCGCTCCGGCCAAGGTGGCACAGGCGGATCCGGAGCTGCTGACGGCGGCCCTGACCCGGTTCGGGGTGTCCACCGTGTTCGGCTCCCCGGCGCTGTTCCGCGTCCTCGCCGCGCACCTGGAGCGGGAGCGCACCCCGCTGCCCGCCCTGCGCAGCGTGGTGTCCGCCGGAGCGCCCGTTCCGCCGGACCTGGTGGCCGCGCTGCGCCGGGTGCTGGACGAGCGGACCGGGATCCACGTCGCCTACGGCGCCACCGAGGCGATGCCGATCTCCTCGATCGAGTCCGCCGAGATCCTGGGCGAGACGGCGGCCCGCGGCGCGCTGGGCGACGGCACCTGCGTGGGCCGGCCGGTCGACGGGACGGACGTGCGGATCGTGCGGGTCAGCGACGACCCCCTGCCGGACTGGGAGGCCGGCCTCGCCGTCGCGGCCGGGGAGATCGGCGAGATCGTGGTGGCGGGGGACGTGGTCAGCCCGCGCTACCACGCCACCGCGGACGCCAACGCCCAGTACAAGATCCGCGAGCGGTCCACAGCGGGCCCCGAGCGGATCTGGCACCGCACCGGTGACCTCGGCTACCTGGACGACGCCGGGCGCATCTGGTTCTGCGGGCGCCGGGCGCAGCGGGTCCGCACCGCCGAGGGAGACCTGCACACCGTCCGGTGCGAGGGGGTCTTCAACGCGCACCCGCTGGTCCGGCGCAGCGCGCTGGTCGGCATCGGGGCCGCCGGCGCCCAGCGCCCGGTGGTGTGCGTGGAGACCGAACCCGGCGTCGGTGAGGAGCAGTGGCAGGACCTCCTGACCGAGCTGCGCCGGCTCGGCGCGGACCAGCCGCTGACGGCGGGACTGCGGGAGTTCCTGCGGCATCCGGGCTTCCCGGTGGACATCCGGCACAACGCCAAGATCGGGCGCGAGGAGCTGGCCGGCTGGGCCGAGCAGCAGACGACCGCGCGCGTCTGAGTCCTCCCGGGCACGCCCTCGCGGGCCGGTCCGGGCGGCAGCACCGCCCGGACCGGCCCGCGGGGAGCCCCGCAGGTCAGCGCGTCAGCCAGAAGGCACGGCGCTGGAAGGCGTAGGTGGGCAGGTCCACGTGCCGGCCGCCGGACAGGGCGGTCCGCCAGTCGACGGCCGATCCGCGCACCCACTGCCGGGCGAGCGCCTCCAGTGGGCCGGCCGGCCCGGTCGGCACCGGCGCGGAGTCCGGGGCGGCCGGGCCGCTCGCGACCACGTTCTCGGCCGCCACCCCCTCCGCCAGGGCCTTGAGGCCACTCAGGAAGCCCTCCCGGTCGGCGGCGAGCACCGCCGCGCGGTGCTCCAGGCCCGCCCGGCCGGCGGCCAGTGAGAACGCGACGTCCCGGGCGGACACCTCGGGCCGGGACGCCACGAAGGCGGCGAGGCGCTCCGCCTGGGCGGCCACCGCGGTCGCGCTGCGGCCCGACAGCACCCAGGGCAGCGAACCGCCCGCCTGCTCGGAAGCCGAGGCGTCCTCGGGCGCCGAGGCGTCCTCGGGCGCCGGTGCGTCCCCGGGCGCCGACGCGTCCTCGGGAGCCGGTGCCCGGTCGGCGACGTGCTCCAGGACGACGTGCGTGTTGGTGCCGCTCATGCCGAACGAGGACACCCCGGCCCGCCTGGGCCGGCCGGTCTCCGGCCAGGGCTGCGCCTCGGTCAGCAGCCTGACCTCCCCGGCCGACCAGTCCACCCGCGACGAGGGCCGGTCCGCGTGCAGCGTCCTGGGCAGCACGCCGTGCTGCATGGCCAGCACCATCTTGATCACTCCGGCCACCCCGGACGCCGACTGGGTGTGCCCGACGTTGGACTTCATGGCGCCCAGCCAGAGCGGCCGCTCCGGTGACCGGCCGGCGCCGTACGCGGCCAGCAGTGCGGTGGCCTCGATCGAATCGCCCAGCGCCGTGCCGGTACCGTGCGCCTCGACCGCGTCGACCTGATCGGGCGTCAGCCGGGCGTTCGCCAGGGCCTGGTGGATCACCCGCTGCTGTGCGACGCCGTTGGGCGCGGTCAGCCCGTTGCTCGCGCCGTCCTGGTTGACGGCCGAACCGCGGACCAGGGCCAGCACGGGGTGCCCGTGGCGGCGCGCGTCCGACAGCCGCTCCAGTAGGACCACGGCCACGCCCTCGGCCATCCCCATGCCGTCCGCCTCGGCCGAGAAGGACTTGCAGCGGCCGTCCGCCGACAGCTCGCCCAGGCGGCTCAGTCCGACCAGCTCGGAGGGGTAGGACATCACCGTGACCCCGCCCGCCAGGGCGAGCGCGCAGTCGCCCTGGCGCAGGGCCTGGGCCGCCAGGTGCAGGGCCACCATCGAGGACGAGCACGCCGTGTCGACGGTGACCGCGGGGCCCTCCAGGCCGAGGGTGTAGGAGACCCGGCCGGAGAGGACGCTGATCACGTCGCCGAGGCCGAGGTGGGCCGTCAGCTCGTCGGTGACCTCGGCCAGGGCACCGTAACCCTGGTAGCGGGAGCCGATGTAGACGCCCGTCCGGCTGCCGCGCAGGGTGTGCGGGTCGATGCCGGCGCGCTCGACGGCCTCCCAGGAGGCCTCCAGCAGCAGCCGCTGCTGCGGGTCCATCGCCAGCGCCTCGCTCGGGCCGATGTCGAAGAACCCGGCGTCGAACTCGGCGGCGTCGTGGAGGAATCCGCCCTCCCGCGTGCAGGTGGTGTCCGGACGGCCCGGCTCGGGGTGGTAGAGGCCCGCGAGGTCCCAGCCGCGTCCGGTGGGCAGGCCGGAGACGGCGTCCGTACCGG
The DNA here is from genome assembly GCF_040655255.1 of Kitasatospora sp. NPDC050463. Lineage (NCBI taxonomy): Bacteria > Bacillati > Actinomycetota > Actinomycetes > Kitasatosporales > Streptomycetaceae > Kitasatospora > Kitasatospora sp. NPDC050463. Next base: position 12,225 of record NZ_JBFAJO010000060.1, on the reverse strand, counting down.
CGTCGAGCAGCCGCCACAGCTCCTCGGGCGTCCGGATGCCGCCCGGCAGGCGGCAGCTCATCGCCACGATCGCGACGGGGTCGTCGTCGGCGCCGGTCGCGCTGCCGGTGCCCGCCGCGGGCCGCTCGGCCGCCCGGGGCGACTCCCCGAGGATCTCGGTCCGGAGCCGGCCGGCGAGCGCGAGCACCGTCGGGTGGTCGAAGACCACGGTGGTCGGCAGCCGCAGGCCGGTCGCGGCGTTCAGGCGGTTGCGCAGGTCGACCGAGGCCAGCGACTCGAAGCCGAGTTCGCGGAAGGGCCGCCCGGTCGCGATCGTCTCGTGCGAGGCGTGGCCGAGCACCGCCGCCACCGTCCCGGCGACCAGCTCCAGCAGCTCGCGGTCGGCCTCCGCCACCGGGCGGCCCGCCAGGCGGCGGCGCCACCGGGAGAGCAGGTCCGCCGCCTGCTCCCGCTCCGGCCGCTCGGCCGGGCGGCCTGGGCGGGCCTCGGGGATCGCGTCGAGCAGCGGTCGCGGCCGGGCCGAGGCGAAGGTCGGGACGAAGCGGTCCCAGGCCACGTCGACCAGGGCGACGAAAGTCTCGTCGCGGTCCAGGACCTGCTGGAGGGCGGCGACGGCCGGTTCGGGGTCCATCAGGGGCAGGCCCTGCCGGAACAACCGGCTCTCGGCGTCCTTGGAGGGGCCCTCGGCGCCCCAGCGGTCGGGCGTGTTCCACAGCCCCCAGGCCACCGAGGTGGCCCGCAGCCCGCGGGCCCGGCGCTGCTGCGCGAGGGCGTCCAGGTACGCGTTGGCCGCCGCGTAGGCGCCGTGGTCGCCGCTGCCCCAGACTCCGGCGACGGACGAGAAGAGCACGAAGGCGTCCAGCTCGTCCCGGTCGAAGATCTCGTCGAGGTGGCGGGCGCCGTCCGCCTTGGCGGCGACCACCTCCGCGAACTCGGCCGGGGTCGTGGCGTCCAGCGAGCTCAGCCGGATGAAGGCGGCGGCGTGCACCACGGCGCGCACCGGCGTGCCGTCCGCCGCCAGCCGGTCGACCAGCGCGGCGAGTGCGGACCGGTCGGCGACGTCGCAGGCGGCGACCGTCAACCTCGTGCCGTCCGCGGCGAGTTCGTCCCGGAGCGCGGCCGTCGCCGGACCGGTGGCGCCGGAGCGGCTGGTGAGCACCAGGTGCTCGGCTCCGCCGCGGGCCAGCCAGCGGGCCAGGTAGGGTCCGACCGCCCCGGTGGCGCCGGTGAGCAGCACGGTGCCGCGCGGCCGCCAGTGGGCCGGCGCACCCGGATCAAGGGCGGCGTCCGGTGCGGCCGCGCGGATCAGACGGCGCGCGTACAGGCCGGCGGACCGGACGGCCACCTCGGCCTCGTCGGCGATCCCGGCGAGCACGCCGCACAACCGGGCGCCCGCCCGCGCGTCCGGCCGCTCGGGCAGGTCGACCAGGCCGCCCCAACGGTCGGGGTGTTCCAGGGCGACCGTCCGGCCCAGACCCCAGACGGCGGCCTGGCCGGGGGCGTCGAGCTGGTCGGCGCCGCCGACCGAGACCGCGCCCCGCGTCGCGCACCAGAGCGGGGCCGCGATGCCCGCGTCGCCGAGGGCCTGCACCAGGGTGAGGGTGAGCACCAGACCCACCGACAGTGCGGGGTGCTCGGGGTGCGGCTGCCAGGCCGGCGCCACCAGGGACAGCACACCCGCGAACGGCTCGCCCCCGGTGGCGAGTTCACGCAGCCGCTCGGCCAGTCGGACACGGTCGCCGGCCGGGTCGAGCTCGATCCGCAGCACCCGGGCGCCGTGCTCGGTGAGGACCCGCTCGGCCTCGGTGCCCCAGGGGTCGCCGGTGTGGCCGGCGGGAGTCGCCACCAGCCAGCTGCCGGTCAGGGCCGGCGCGGACGGCTCGCGCAGCGGCTGCCAGTCGACCGCGTACCGCCAGCCGTCCACGACGGACCGGGTCCGCTGCCGCTGCCGCCAGGCGGCGAGCACCGGCAGGGCCGGCGCCAGGGCATCGACGGCCGCTCCGCCGTCCGGGCCGGCGCCCAGCGCGCGGGCCAGCGCCTCGATGTCGCCCTGCTCGACGGCGGCCCAGAACGGCTGGTCCGCGAGGGGCCCGCCGGCGGTGTCCGGTTCGTCCTCCGGGTCGGCGTCGAGCCAGTAGCGGCGGCGCTGGAAGGCGTAGGTGGGCAGTTCGACCGGGCGCCCGCCGGCGGTGGCGGTGCTCCAGTCGACGGGCAGACCGGCCGCCCAGAGCCCGGCCACGGAGGCCAGCAGCCGCGCCGAGCCGCCGTCGTCACGGCGCAGCGTGCCGGTGACGGTGGCGGTGGTGCCGGTGGTCTCGACGGTGTCCTCGATGCTGGTGGTCAGCACCGGATGCGGGCTGACCTCGACGAAGACCCGGTGGTCGTCGTCGAGCAACGCCCGGGTGGCGGCCTCGAACTCCACCGCCTGCCGCAGGTTGGCGTACCAGTAGGCGGCGTCCAGCTCCTCCCCGGCCATCGGCCGTCCGGTCACCGAGGAGTAGAACGGGATCACGGCCGGACCCGGCACCACCGGCGCCAGCACCTCCAGCAGCTCGTCCCGGACGAGTTCGATCTGCGGCCCGTGCGAGGCGACACCCGCCTGAACCCGGCGGACACGAACGCCGTCCGCCTCGCAGGCCGCCACGAACGCGCCCAGCGCGTCGAGATCACCCGACACCACCACGGTGCCCGGCCCGTTCACCGCCGCCACCGAGAGCCGGCCCTCCCAGCCCCGCAGCCGCTCGCGCACCTGCTCCACCGGCAGGAACACCGGAGCCAGACCGCCCCGGCCGACGAGGCCGGCCAGGGCCCGGCTGCGCAGTGCGGCCAGCCGTGCGGCGTCCGCCAGCGACAGCACGCCGGCCACGCAGGCCGCCGCCACCTCGCCCTGGGAATGCCCCACCACGGCCGACGGCTCGACGCCGTAGGAGCGCCAGAGCGCCGCCAGCGACACCATCACCGAGAACAGCACGGGCTGCACCACGTCGATCCGCTCCAGCGACGGCGCGCCCGGTACACCCCGCACGACGTCGAGGAGATCCCAGTCGACGAAGGGCTTCAACGCCTGGGCGCACTCGGCCATCCAGGCCCGGAAGAGCTCCGACTCCGCCAGCAGCTCCGCGCCCATCCCGAGCCACTGCGAGCCCTGCCCCGGGAACACGAAGACGACGCCGTCGTGCGAGGTGACGCCGGACCGGACGATCCCCGCGGCCGGTCGATTCCCGGCGAGCGCGTCCAGGCCGCGCAGCAGCGCCTCACGGTCCCCGCCGAGCACCGCCGCCCGCTCCGGCAACGCCGCCCGGGTGGCCGCCAGCGAGTACCCGACGTCCACCACCCCCAACTCCGGCCGCTCCCGCAGATGCGCCGCCAAACGACCCGCCTGCGCGCGCAACGCGCCCTCGTCACCACCCGACACCAGCCACGGCACTACGACGCCCGCTCCGGCTCCGGCTCCGGCTCCGGCTCCGGCTCCGGCTCCGGCTCCGGCTCCGGCTCCGGCTCCGGCTCCGGCTCCCGGGGAGTCCACCAGCGAATCCACCGGCGGCGCCTGCTCCAGCACCACATGCGCGTTGGTCCCACTGATCCCGAACGACGACACCGCCGAACGCCTCGGCCGCCCCGTCTCCGGCCACTCCCGCGCCCGCGTCAACAACTCCACCGCACCCGCCGACCAGTCCACCTGCGCCGTCGGCTCCGCCACGTGCAGCGTCCTCGGCAGCACCCCGTGCCGCATCGCCTGGATCATCTTGATCATTCCGGCGGCACCGGCGGCTCCCTGAGTGTGGCCGAGGTTCGACTTCACCGAGCCCAGCCACAGCGGCCGGTCCAGCGGCCGGCCCTGGCCGTACGTCGCCAGCACCGCCTGCGCCTCGATCGGGTCCCCCAGCCTGGTCCCGGTGCCGTGCGCCTCCACCGCGTCCACCCCGTCGGCGGAGAGCCCGGCGTCGGCCAGGGCCTGCCGGATCACCCGCTGCTGCGCCGGTCCGTTCGGTGCCGACAGCCCGTTGCTCGCACCGTCCTGGTTGACGGCGCTGCCCCGGACCAGCGCGAGCACCCGGTGTCCGTGGCGCCGGGCGTCGGAGAGCCGCTCCAGCACCAACAGGCCGACCCCCTCGGACCAGCCGGTGCCGTCGGCCGCCGCCGAGAACGGTTTGCACCGGCCGTCCGCCGCCAGCCCGCGCTGTCGCGAGAACCCGGTGAACGCGGCCGGCGTGGTCATCACGGTCACGCCGCCGGCCAGCGCCAGCGAGCACTCGCCCGAGCGCAGCGAACGGCTCGCCAGGTGCACCGCCACCAGCGCGGACGAGCACGCGGTGTCGACGGTGATCGCCGGGCCCTCCAGTCCGAGGGTGTAGGAGATCCGGCCCGACGCGACGCTGCCCGCACCCCCCGTGCCCGCGTACGCCTCCAGCTCGGACGCCCCCTCGGCCCGGTCGAGCAGCGCGCCGTACTCGTGGTACAGCAGCCCCGCGAACACCCCGGTGTCACTGCCCCGCAGGCCCGCCGGGTCGATGCCCGCCTGCTCGAACGCCTCCCAGGAGGCCTCCAGCAGCAGCCGCTGCTGCGGGTCCATCGCGAGCGCCTCACGCGGGCTGATCCCGAAGAACTCCGCGTCGAACTCGCCCGGGTCGGCCAGGAACGCGCCCGCGTCGACGTAGCTCTTGCCGGGGCGGTCCGGGTCGGGGTCGAACAGGGCGTCGAGGTCCCAGCCGCGGTTCTCGGGGAAGCTCCCGACCACGTCCCGGCCCGCCGCGACCGCCTCCCAGAGGTCCTGCGCCGAGTCGATGCCGCCGGGGAACCGGCAGGACATGCCCACGATCGCGATCGGCTCGTCCTGGGCCGCGGCGGCGAGCGCGGCCGGCCGCGTGGCCGACGGCTCGCCGAACAGCTCGGCCTCCAGCCGGCGGGCCAGCACCGCCGGGGTCGGGTGGTCGAACACCAGGGTGGCCGGCAGCCGCAGACCGGTGGCCGCGGCGAGCCGGTTGCGCAGCTCCACGGCGGTCAGCGAGTCGAAGCCCAACTCGCGGAAGGCGAGCGCCGGTTCGACGGCGGAGGTGCCGCTGTGGCCGAGCACCGTCGCGGCGTGCGAGCGCACCAGCTCCAGCAGCGCCCGCCCGCGCTCAGCGGCCGGGCGGGCGGCGAGCCGCTCCGCCAGGGTGCCGGCGTCGCCGGCCCGGGCGACCCGCCGGCCCGGCCGGACCAGGCCGCGCAGCAGGGCGGGGACGGGAGCATCCGCCGACCGGAGTCCGGCGAGGTCGAGCGCCATCGGCACCAGGACGGCGTCGCCGGTCGCGAGCGCGGCATCGAACAGCGCCAGCCCCTGCTCCGAGGAGAACGGCCGCACGCCGCTGCGAGCGATCCGGCGGTGGTCGGCCCGGTCCAGATGGCCCGTCAGCCCGGTGGCCTCCGCCCACAGGCCCCAGGCCAGTGACACGGCCGGAAGTCCCTGCGCCCGGCGCGCCTCGGCGAGCGCGTCCAGAGCCGCGTTGGCCGCCGCGTAACCGGCCTGGCCGGCGCCGCCGAGCACGCCCGCGGCGGACGAGAAGAGCACGAAGGCGGCGAGGTCCGGGGCCAGTTCACGGCTGAGTTCGTGCAGGGCGAGGGCAGCGTCGATCTTGGGCCGCAGCACCGTGGCCAACCGCTCCGGGGTCAGAGCGGCCACCAGACCGTCCTCCAGCACTCCGGCGGCATGCACCACGCCGGTCAGCGGGCGCCCGATGCCGGCGAGCAGGGCGCGCAGCGCGTCCCGGTCGGCGGTGTCGGCGGCCGCGATCGTCACCTCGGCGCCCAACTCGCGCAACTCGGCTTCGAGTTCACCGGCACCCGGGGCCGCCGGACCGCTCCGGCTCACCAACAGCAGATGCCGCACCCCGTACCCGGTCACCAGATGCCGGGCCAGCAACGACCCCAGCGTGCCGGTACCCCCCGTGACCAGCACCGTGCCCTCGGGGTCGAAGCGCGGAACCGGCGCGCCGACCTCGGCCGGGGCCGCCCGCACCAGTCTGGGCACCAGCACCTCGCCCGCCCGGACGGCCAGTTGGGGCTCCCGGGAGGCGAGTACGGCCGGCGGCAGGAGCGGGCGGGCGTCCGGGTCGTCGACGTCCACCAGGACGAAGCGGCCCGGGTGCTCGGCCTGCGCGGAGCGCACCAGGCCCCAGAGCGCGGCAGCGGCCGGATCGGCGGCTTCGCCCGGCCGGACGGCGGTCGCGGCGCGCGTGACCAGCACGAGCCGGCGCTCCGCCGACCGCTCGTCGGCCAGCCAGGACTGCACGGCGTCCAGCGCCCGCCGCGCCGTCCGGTGCACCGCGTCGGCCTCGGCGGTCGCGTCGGTCGCGTCGGTCGCGTCGGGAGCCGTGGGGAAGTACTCGACGACCGGGGCGGTGTCGGCCTCGGCGGCGGCTGCGGCCTGGGCTGCGGCGCCCTGCTCGGACGGGCCGGGCGCCGGCACCCACCCGATCCGGTAGAGGGCGTCCCCCGCCGCAGCCCGGTCTCCGCCGAACTCCTCGGCGGAGACCGGGCGCAGGGCCAGCGAGCGTGCGGTCGCCACCGGCTGGCCGGACGGGTCGGCGACGGACAGCGCCGTGCGGTCGGGCCCGTCCGGCCGCAGGCGCACCCGCAGGGCCGAGGCGCCCACCGCGTGGACGCGCACCTCGTTCCAGGCGAACGGCAGGCGGGTGGGGTTGGGGGCCTTGGCCCGGTCGGCGGCTTCGGCCGTACCGGCGTCGGCTTCGGCTTCGGCTTCGGCTTCGGCTTCGGCCGTATCGGCCGCTTCGGGTCCGCCGCCCGCATCGGCCAGGAAGGTGGCGTGCAGGGCCGCGTCGAGCAGCGCCGGGTGCAGCCCGTACCGGCCGGCCTCGGCCGACTGCTCCTCGTCCAGGCCGACCTCGGCGAACACCTCCGCACCCCGCCGCCAGGCCGCGCGCAGCCCACGGAAGGCCGGTCCGTAGTGGTAGCCCGCCGCCACCAGCCGCTCGTACAGCCCCCCGGTCTCCAGGGCCACCGCACCCGGCGGCGGCCACGCGCCCGCGTCGAAGGCGTCCGCCGACCCGTCCGGAGCCGGACCGGAGGCCGCCAGCACGGCGGTGGCGTGGCGGGTCCACGGCCCGTCGCCGCCCTGCTCCGGACGGGCGTGGATCCCGACCTGCCGCGCACCGGACGGTTGCGCGGCGCCCACCCGCACCTGTAGCCGGAGGCCGCCCTGCTCGGGCAGGACCAGCGGCCGCTCGATCACCAGCTCGTCGAGCAGCTCGCAGCCGACCTGGTCGCCGGCCCGGACGGCGAGTTCGACGAAGGCCGTGCCCGGCAGGATGGCGGTGCCCGCCACGGCGTGGTCGGCGAGCCAGGGGTGGGTCTCCAGCGAGAGCCGGTTGGTGAACAGGACCTCGTCGCTGTCCGCCGGCTCGATCACCGCGCCGAGCAGGGGGTGGTCCGCCGTGGCGAGCCCGGCGGACGTCAGCCCGCCCGCCGCCGACCCACCGGTCGCCGGCCCGGAGGCGTTCAGCCAGTAGCGCTGCCGCTGGAACGGATAGGTCGGCAGCTCCACCCGCTGGGCGGGCACGCCGCCGAAGGCCGCCGTCCAGTCCACCGGCCGGCCCTGGACGTGCACCTCGGCGACCGAGGTGAGGAACCGGTCGAGTCCGCCGTCGTCGCGGCGCAGCGAGCCGGTGACGATGCCCTGGGCCCCGGCGGCCTCCAGGGTCTCCTGCACGCTCACGGCCAGCACCGGGTGCGGACCGATCTCGACGAAGACGCCATGGCCCTGCTGCACCAGCGCCCGTGTCGCGGGCTCGAAGGCGACGGTCCGGCGGAGGTTGCGGTACCAGTAGTCGGCGTCGAGTTCGGTGCCGGTCAGCCACCGCTCCTCGACCGTCGAGTAGAACGGCACGCTCGCCCGTTCCGGCGCGATCGGCGCGAGCACGTCCAGCAGTTCCTCGCGCAGCCGCTCCACCTGCGAGGTGTGCGAGGCGTAGTCCACCGGAATCCGCCGGGCCCGCACCTCCCGCGCCTGACAGTACGTCAGAAGCTCGTCCAGGGCTCCCGGTTCACCGGCCACCACGGTCCCGGCGGGACCGTTCAGCGCCGCGATCTGAATCCGGTCCTTCCAGCGGGCGAGCAGCTCGCGGACCTCGTCGACGGGCAGCGGAACGGACACCATCCCGCCGAGCCCGGCCAACCCGGTCAGGGCCCGGCTACGCAGAGCCACCACCCGCGCCGCGTCCGACAGCGACAACGCGCCCGCCACACAGGCCGCCGCGATCTCCCCCTGCGAATGCCCCACCACCGCGGCCGGCTCCACACCGTACGAACGCCACAGCTCGGCCAGCGACACCATCACGGCGAACAGCACGGGTTGCACCACATCGACCCGCTCCAGGGACGGCGCCCCCGGCCCACCGCGCAGAGCCTCGAAGAGGTCCCAGTCGACGAACGGCTTCAACGCCTCCGCACACTCCGTCAGCCGCTCCCGGAAGACACCGGACGCCTCGGCCAGCTCGACCGCCATGCCGACCCACTGCGCGCCCTGGCCCGGGAAGACGAAGACCGTCCGACCCGGACCCGGGCCCGCCGCCACGCCGCGGACCACGCCCGGCGCCGGAGCATCCTCGGCCACGGCGGCGAGGCCCTGCAGCAGGCTGTCCACATCCGTGCCGAGCAGCACCGCACGGTGCTCCAGAACGGCCCGGGTGGTCGCTAGCGCGTGCCCGACCGCCGCCGGGTCCGGCACCGGGTCGGCCGCCGGGCGGTCCTGGAGCGCCGACCGCAGACGGGCGGCCTGTTCGCGCAGCGCGGGCGCGCTCCGCGCCGACAGCAGCCACGGCACCACGGGCGGGCCGGGCACCGCCGGTACGCCGGCGGGCTGCGGTGCGGCCGGCGCCCCGGCCTGTTCCGACTCCGCCGCGCCCGGCACCCCGGCCGGCTCCGGCTCGGCTGCGGCCGGCGCCTGTTCGAGGACGACGTGAGCATTGGAGTCCTGCCGAGAACGCTGCACGCCGAGGAGCCGTCCCCGCACATCGGCCCCGAAGGCCCGGCAGCGCCCGTCGGTGGACAGGCCGCGCAGCCGGGAGAACCGGACGAACTCCTCGGGGGTGAGCATCACCGTCACCCCGCCGGCCAGTGCCAGCGAGCACTCGCCCGAGCGCAGCGACTGGACGGCGAGGTGCAGGGCGACCAGGGAGGAGGAGCAGGCGGTGTCGACCGTCACCGCGGGGCCCTCCAGCCCCAGGGTGTAGGAGATCCGGCCCGAGGCGACGCTGGCGGCGCTGCCGGTGCCGACGTGCCCCTCCAGATCGGCGGGGATCTGCGCGCCGCGCCGCGCGTAGTCGCCGTAGACCACCCCCGCGAACACCCCGGTGTCGGTGCCGCGGACCGAGGCCGGATCGATGCCCGCGTGCTCGAACGCCTCCCAGGCGGTCTCCAGCAGCAGCCGCTGCTGGGGGTCCATCGCCAGCGCCTCGCGCGGCGAGATGCCGAAGAACCCGGCGTCGAAGTCGGCGGCGTCGTGGAGGAACCCGCCGGCCCGGACGTAGGAGCGGCCCGGCACGTCGGGGTCCGGGTCGTAGAAGTCCGTGAGGTCCCAGCCGCGGTTGACGGGCAGCGCCGAGATCACGTCCGCGCCGGACGCCACCAGGTCCCACAGGCCCTCGGGCGAGGTGACCCCGCCGGGCAGCCGGCAGGCCATGCCGACGATCGCGATCGGCTCCTGGCGGCTGTCCTCCACCTCCCGCAGACGGTCGCGGGTCTCGCGCAGCTCGGCGGTCACCCGGTTGAGGAAGTAGCGCATCCGGTCGTCATTCATGAGCGTTTCCCTCTGCGGAGTGATCGGGCTGGTAGATGCCGAACTCGTCGCCGAGGAGCCCGATCAGCTCGTCGTCGGTCACGGCTTCGAGTTCGGTGACGGTCTCGGCGGGGCCGGCGGCGCGCGACGCGGTGGCGCGCCAGCCGGCCAGCAGGTCCTGCAGGCGGTCGCCGACCGCCTGCCGTTCGGCCCCGGCGACCGAGGCGGCGGAGAGGACCGCCGCCAGCCGGTCCAGTTCCGCCAGGATCGGCACCACGGTGGTGTCGGGGCGCGGCGCCAGTTCGGCGTGCAGGTGGTCGGCCAGGGCGGCCGGCGTCGGATGGTCGTAGATCAGGGTGGCGGTCAGCCGCAGGCCGGTCGCCGCTCGCAGTCGGTTGCGCAGTTCGACGGCGGTCAGCGAGTCGAAGCCGAGGTCCTTGAAGGGCTGGTCCGGCTCGATCGCCTCCGGCGAGGAGTGCCGCAGGACGGTCGCGATCACCGGCCGGACCAGCTCCAGCAGGGCCCCGGGGCGCTCCGCCTCCGGGAGCTCCGCCAGTCGCCGGGCCAGGTCGGTCGCCGGCCCGTCCTGCTCCCCGCCGGCCGCCGGACCGGACGGGGCGGCCCCGCGCCGCGCGCGGAGGTCGCCCAGCAGAGGTGCGTTCCAGGCCAGGTCGTCCCAGGCACAGCGCAGGACGGCGACGGAGGTCTCGTCGTGGTCGAGAATCCCCTGCAGGACGTCCAGCGCCTGGGCCGGGTCGAGGTCCTGGGCGCCGTGGCGGCGGATCCGGTCCTCGGCGCCGGGGCCGGCCGCGACGGCGCCGTCCCAGTGGCCCCAGGCGATGGCGGTGGCGGGCAGGCCGTTGGCGCGCCGGTGGTGGGCCAGGGCGTCCAGATAGGCGTTACCCGGAGCGTAGTTGGCGTGCCCGGCCAGACCGCAGATACCGGCGATCGAGGAGAACAGGACGAAGGCGGAGAGGTCCAGGCCCTTCGTCAACTCGTGCAGCACCCGGGCGCCGCCGACCTTGACCTGTAGCACTCGCTCCATCTGATCAAGCGTCAGATCGCCGAGCAGGGCGTCGTCGAGCAGGGCGGCCGTGTGGACCACGGCGGTGAGCGGGTACTCCGCCGGCAGCCCGGCCAGCACCTCCGCCACCGCGCCCCGGTCGGACACGTCACAGGCGGCCATGGTGACCCGCGCGCCCGAAGCGGCGAGTTCGGCCTCGAAGGCCTCGGCGTCGGGTGCCGCACGGCCGCTCCGGCTCAGCAGGAGCAGGTGTTCGGCGCCGTCGCCGGCCAGCCGACGGGCGACGTGACGGCCGAGGGCGCCGGTGGCACCGGTGATCAGCACGGTGCCCCGGGGCTTCCACGCACGGACCGGCGCCACACCTGCCAACGGCGCCCGCTCCAACCGGCGGACGAACAACCCCGATCCCCTGACCGCCAGTTCGTCCTCACCGTGCCCGCCGAGCACGGCAGCGACGGTGGCCCGCGCCACCTCGCCGTCGACGGACTCCGACACGTCCACGATGCCGCCCCACCGTTCCGGCAGTTCGGCGGCGACCACCCGGCCCAGCCCCCAGAGCATCGCCTGCTCCGGACTCGGCACCCGCTCGCCGGCGCCGACCGCCACCGCGCCACGCGTCACACACCACAACGGCGCCGCGACACCGGCCGCCTCCAGGGCCTGCACCAGAGCCACCGTCGCCGCCAGCCCCCACGGCACCGCCGCACCACCCGCCGCCGCACCCGGCCCACTCGCCAACAACGACACCACACCGGCCGGCTCCCGGCCCTTCAGCACCGCCGCCAGCGACTCACGGTCACACCCGTCACCCACCGCCAACACGCTGACGCTCATGCCGCGTTCGGCAAGAGCCGCCTCCAGTGCCGAGCCCCACTCGCCCTCCCCACCCCCGTCCGGCACCAACAGCAACCACTCGCCCCCGGACACCCCCGCAGCAGCCACCGCGTCCAACGGCCGCCACACGACGCGATAACGCAACGCGTCCACTGCACTCAGCGGCGAACCACCCACCGGCTCCAACCAGAACCGCTCACCCTGGAAGGCATACGTCGGCAGATCCACCCGACGACCACCACCGGTGGCGACGCTCCAGTCCACCGGGACGCCGCGCACCCAGACCTGTGCGGCCGAGGTGAGGAAGCGGTCCAGGCCGCCTTCGCCACGATGCAGTGTCCCCACCACGACGGCCTCATGGCCGAGTTCCTCCACCGCCTCCTCAATGCCCGGACCCAGCACCGGGTGCGGACTCACCTCGACGAACACCCGATAGCCCTGCTCCGACAGCCGGCCCACCGCCCGGTCGAAACGCACCGTCTCCCGCAGATTCCGGCACCAGTACTCCGCGTTCAACTCCGCCGGATCCAACACGCCGCCCGTCACGGACGAACAGAACGGCACCTCCGCCGAGCGGGGCATGACCTCACCC
>NZ_JBFAJO010000059.1:0-60769 GCF_040655255.1 Kitasatospora sp. NPDC050463 | reverse complement strand
GCCCGTCGAGTACGAGAACACCTACCACCTCACAACTGCAAAACCACAGGTCACAACCACAAGCTGAGGTCTCTATCGAACCCGGGGCGGTTCAACCAGCCCCATGGGCCCAGCTCCGGCTATACCCTGCCTGGCCAACGCTCAACTGGCAAAGTGAAGCGGAGGACTGATCCTGACCGCCTATAGCGCGGCCCCTTGCACCCCCGAGCACGACGCCCTGCGGCTCCTCGCCACCTGGGCCGCCACCGAGCACCCGTCAGACGGAGAGGAACTCCCCAGCACGTCGTCAACTGACATCACTTCTGGCAGGAACTGATCGCACCAATCAACCACATGCGCCGCATCCGTCACGCCCAGTTCATGCCCACTAGCCGTTCCTGGTCGGGCACGGACCCCTCAATCAGCGACAGAGTCCGGAAATCGAGCCAGAGCCCGTCCTTGTGAACAGAGCCACCTGGGTGGTGCTGGCGATGGCATTCGGGTGCTCGACGGCCGGGTCGTGGGGGATGGTGATGCCAGTCTGGTGGTGGGCGTGTGACACTCGGTCTTGATCGCAAGAGTTGTCACGGCGTTCTCGAGTGGCGAGAGGAGAAACCGGATGGGTGCGGATTCGGCTCCTGAGGTTCATCCCGTCGCACAGGGGGCGGTAGTACTGGCCAGCTTTGAGGATCGTCACGCCGCCGAGCGGATGCTGGCCTCACTCGGGCGGGAGTTTCGGAAGACGGCCCGAAAGGGGCACGTGGCGGCCGTCGTGGTCAGCGGCAACAAGGACGGTTCGCTGAAGGTCACCCAGTCCCGGGTGCTGACGGGAGCGGGTATCGCGGACGCCCTCCTGCGTATCTCTCTGTCGTGGACGATCGGGTTCATGGGCACGGTGTCGATGCTGAGAGGCGCCCAAAGGGGTGGCCACGCCGGCCATGTGCACAAGGGCCACGTCGGGTCGGATGAGCGAGCCGCCCACAGGATCCTTGCCCAGGCCGGTCCGAACGCCGCCGTCATCCTGGTTACCTGCCAGGACCGGGAGACACGAAAGACGGTTGCCGCGCGAGCGGCCGAGCGTGCCATCGCCAGCTGGGATGGCACGCGCGCGCAGTTCCTGGCCGACCTCGACCCGGGCAGCGGGCACGACTGGGTGCGCGCCGCTCTCGGCGAGCCCTCGGGCACGAAAAGCTGACACCGGCCGTCGCATGAACCAGGCGCGCCTCGTCAGTTTTGAGCGTTCCGTTCCAGCGAAAGCGGCTCACGCGTTGGCAGGATGGCGAGCCTTCCGACCGGCGCTGTCAAGACGCGCGAGCCAGCGCCGGAAGAAGGTGCCCCACCGCGTAAGGGAACGTCTTGGTCGATGGCTGAGGAGAGACGACGATGGCGACGTTGGGCGATCCCACCCCCCGGCAGCGCCGCTTCCTCTTTTTGCGCGCGGGGCTGCGCGCGCTGGTGACCGCCACATTGCTGGTCGTGCTGTATTATGTCCTGCCGATGAGCAGCACCCTGAACACGCACGCGGTACTGCTGCTGGTCCTCTGCCTGGCTGTCCTTGTCGCCGTGCTGGCCTGGCGGATTCGGGGGATCACCCGATCGCAATTCCCCGGGCTGCGGGCGATCGAGACGCTGGCGATGGCGGTGCCGTTGTACATCCTCGCGTTCGCCGCCACGTACTTCCTGACAGCGCGGGCGAACGGTTCCTACTTCTCGCAGCCGATGACGCGCAGCGGCGCTTTGTACTTCAGCATCACCGTGTTCTCAACCGTCGGCTTCGGTGACATCGCCCCCAAGACCGATGCCGCCATGCTGGTCGTTGGCGCCCAGATGCTCCTCGACCTCCTCCTGCTCGGCTTCGGTGTCAGAGTCTTTGTCAGCGCGGTGAACCTCAGCCGGCGGCGACATGTACAGGACAAGTCAAATGACTCTGCACACCCAGGATGACCGGAGGCAATCGCTCATGATGGCGCCTTGGGGGTGTCAGCCCGGAAAGGGTGGTAAGCGGTCCGAACCGCCCCGGACGTTTGGGCGCGGCGACCGAGGCGGAACAGGTGTTGTCGGGGCCGGGAGTGTCGGCTGCGCCGGGGCGCGTGTGCGGTTCTGCGGCGTGCTGCACGCGGACGTCGCCGCTCTGGTCGGTGTGTCCGCCGTGGATGACCTGCCTGCCCGTCCTGCCTGCCTGATCGTCCGCCGGCCGGGCCGTGCTGTCCGTCCTGCTGGTCTGGCCCGAGGTGTGGGGTGGTCGCGTTACTGGCCCTGGGTGACGGAACTCCCGCCCCGCCGGCCTGTCCCGCGCCCGCCCAGTGCTCTCCCCCCGAGCGGCAGGCGGAGAGCGCCGGGCGGACCACCTACCAGCTGGCCAGGGCCACCAGCTCGCAGCCCAGCAGGCGGCAGCCCGCCGGTTCGCCGAGCAGAACCGCCGTGTGAGGGGATGGGGTGGCGTCAGCGGGTTGGGGGGCAGCGGGCCACCGTGGGCACGCGCCCTGCTCCTAGCCGCCACCTGCCAGCACGCCATCGCCAACGGCGGCGACACTCCACGGGTCGCCCTTCGGTCAGACCGCCGGCCCCGGCGGCGAGACAGTCCCCACTGCCATCAGCCAGAGCGGCACAGTGCGCTGCGGCCGCCGGCGCGACCGGCGCGGAACGCCGCCCTTGGCTCATTCCTGGGGCTCTGACCTGCGGACACGATGGGTGATGCGAGCATGGAACCCCGCTATCCCCTCGGGCCACGGGTTGACCTGTTGATCGTCAGCTCATCAGCACACAGCCATCTCTGCGAGCCCAACCCCACATCCGTCACGCAGATGCGGTTGCAGTATTGGCCGCTGTCGGCCTACTACTTGCGGCCGACGACGGGCCTCCTGCTGGCCAGTCAATTAGCAGGTCTGTCCCATGCCCCGAGCAGCGGTTAAGGGTAGTCAACGAGCCTCCTACCTTGCGGTCATGCGCGCGTCGGTGCGGAGAGGGCCGGAGCGGGTGTGGGGTCGCGGTGTAGCAGGACGGTCATGGCGCCGGTGATGCCGAGGGAGACGGTGGCACCGGGGCGTAGCCGAGGATGTGGGCGAGCTCGGACCGCCCGAGCCGGGCGTTGATCGGGGCCCGCAGCAGACCGGCCTTGTAGAGCGCGAACTCCACCACCAGCAGCTCGCCGCGGTTCCACGCCAGGCTCGCCACCGCGTCGCCGGGACGCAGCCCCCGCGCCACCAAGGCCGAGGCGAGCCGGTTGGCGTGCTGCTCCAACTCCCGGAAGGTCCAAGCCTGTTCGCCGCAGACCAGAGCGCGTTCGTCGGGCCACCTTTAGAGCTGCCTGAGAACGCGGGCAGCCGACCGGCCCGCCGCAGTAGCGCCACCCCGGCATCCCGCTGGCCGCCACACCGGGATTCACAGGAAGCTCTTCAGCTCTCCCCTCATCCGAGGTTTTCAGGGCGGGGTCGGTGGAGTGAGCGACCGCACGGTGCCAGTGAGGCA
The DNA here is from genome assembly GCF_040655255.1 of Kitasatospora sp. NPDC050463. Lineage (NCBI taxonomy): Bacteria > Bacillati > Actinomycetota > Actinomycetes > Kitasatosporales > Streptomycetaceae > Kitasatospora > Kitasatospora sp. NPDC050463. The sequence continues at coordinate 57,322 of NZ_JBFAJO010000059.1, read as the reverse complement.
TCCGTCGAGGAGGGCGGACCGGAGTTGGAGGTGTCGCGGCCTCGGCGAAGGGTGTAGGTGAGGTGGTCGGGGTCGGTGAAGGCGGTGTTCGCCATCGGGCCGCGTCGCAGAAGTGAGCCGCGTCGCAGAAGTGACCAAAGGCGTTCGGCCGGGTCGAGGTCGGGTGCGTACGAGGGCAAGGACGATCGGGCCGCCGAGCTGGATGTGTGCGAGGACGGCGAGGTCGCGGTAGTCGGTCCAGGTGGCGCCGATTGGGGGATCTTGGTCAGCGGGCGTACCGGCCCGGCGCCCCGTGAACACGGGCCTGCGGGGCCTGGCGGGTGTTTGGAGGTGAACGGTACTTCCGCGCAACCCCGTGCGAACATGTTCGTTACGATCGGGGTGTGACTGCGAAGCGAGAACCGATCAGCCGGCGTGATCGACCTGCGAAGCCCGCCCTGACCCGGCACGGGATCGTCGATGCGGCGGTGCGGGTCATGCGCTCCGAGGGGCTGGAGAAGGTGACCATGAGGCGCCTGGCCCAGGAGCTGGATACCGGTCCGGCGTCGCTGTACGTCTACGTGGCCAACACCGCCGAGCTGCACGCGGCGGTCCTGGACGCGCTCCTGGGCGAGGTGGACCTGCCTGTCGGCGGAGCCGGCGCCGCCTGGCGTGAGGAGCTCGTCGCGGTGCTGACCTCCTACACCCGCCTGCTCTTCGAGCACCCGCAGCTGGCCCGCTCCGCGCTGGTCGCCCGCCCCAGCGGCGCCAATTACCTCAACCTGGTCGAATGCCTGCTGCTGCTGCTCTCGCGCAGCGGCGCCCCGCGCGAGCAGGTCGCCTGGGGCGTGGACAACCTCCTGCAGTACGCGACCGCGACCGCGGCGGAGCACGGCACCCAGGAGCGCGACCCGATGAGCCAAGACGACTGGGACGAGCTCGCCCGCGCCGCCCACGGCGTGGACGAGGCTGAGCATCCGATGATCAAGGCGCATCTGCCGGCGCTGCTGTCCGGCACCCAGGACGCCCGGCTGTCCTGGGGCTTCGACCTAGTGATCAACGGAATCCTCCACACCCCCGTCCCGGACGCCACCGGCTGAGCCCCGGAAAGCCCTGAGGGCCTCGGACTCCCGCCCCCGGACCGCGCGAGGGAGCGGACGGGGCGCAGTGCATCCATCGGCGAACTTGTTCGCTACGAACATGTTCGTTAGGTTGGAGGGGTGGCCCCGGCGAGGAGGGCCGCGGTGCCATCCCCACCCCCCGGAGACCCTATGAACACGCACCACCCCATCGCGATCATCGGCGCTGGCCTTGGCGGCCTCACCGCCGCACGCGTCCTGCACGTCAACGGCATCGAGGCGGCCGTCTTCGAACTGGAGGCGTCACGCGAGGCCCGCACCCAGGGCGGCATGCTCGACATCCACGAGGAGAACGGCCAGAAGGCCCTGCAGGCCGCCCACCTCCACGACGGCTTCCTCAAGATCATCCACGAGGGCGGCCAGGCCATGCGCCTGCTCGGTCCCGACGGCACCGTCCACGTCGCGAAAGAGGACGACGGCACCGGTGGCCGGCCCGAGGTCGACCGCGGCGACCTGCGCGACCTGATCCTCGACTCGCTCCCCAACGGCACGGTCCGCTGGGACAGGAAGGTCACCGGCGTGCGCGCCCTGGACGGCGGACGCCACGAGGTGACCTTCGCCGACGGCTCCACCCTCACCACCGACCTGCTGATCGGCGCCGACGGCGCCTGGTCGCACGTGCGACCCCTGGTCTCGGACGCCAAGCCTGTCTACACCGGCATCTCCTTCGTGGAGACCGACCTGCTGGACGCGGGCACCAGGCACCCGCGCAGCGCGGCCGTGGTCGGCGGCGGGTTCTTCATCTGCCTCGGCCACGAGCGGGGCTTCCTCGCGCACCGGGAGACCGATGGCAGCCTCCACGTCTACATCGCTCTCAAGTCGGACGAGGGCTGGCTGGAGACGGTCGACTTCACCGACCTGCCGGCGGCGAAGGCAGCCGTGCTCGCCCACTTCGAGGGATGGGACGAGGCCCTGCGCGTTCTGATCGCCGACGCCGACACCATGACCCCGCGCCGCATCCACGCCCTGCCGGTGGGCCACCGCTGGAACCGCGTGCCGGGCGTGACACTGCTCGGCGACGCCGCCCACGTGATGTCCCCCTTCGCCGGCGAAGGGGCGAACCTCGCGATGTTCGATGGCGCCGAACTCGCCTCGGCCATCGCCGCCCACCCCGGCGACGCCGAGGCAGCCCTGAACGCCTACGAGGAAGCCCTCTTCCCGCGCAGTGAAGCCTCCGCCGCCGACTCCGCCCAGAGCCTGGACGCGATGTTCGGCCCGCAGGGCCTGGAGCAGATGACGGCCTTCTTCACCACCGGCCCGGCAGCCCCATAACCCCGGACGCTCGCCGCGATCCCGCCGGGTGTCAGCGAGCCGTTGCGTTCCGGGTGCCAGGTCGGCACCAGGCCGGGGTGGGCCTCGGCGAGCGAACGGGCGAACGGGCGGCCCACCTTGGTCGCCGAGCCGTGGGAGGCCGGGCTGGTGGAAGCTGTGGGAGTTCTCATGGCCCTACCTTCTGGAAGGCCTCCGACACCGTGGCCGCCGTCCGAGCGACATAGCGATGGCACGCCGAGCGGACTTGACCCGGACAGAGCAGCTCGCCACCACCCGCAAGGCGACCGGATCCGGATTGTGGTCCGGGGGCGAGCTCAGCAGCGTTGCCGGTGGGGGCGGCGGGCGAGGTGGGCGCGGGCGTCGGTGCGGGGGACTGTGCGGCAAAACTGCCCGGTCTGAGCGTGGCAATGGGGGCAGGGGCCCCGCCGAGGTTCCTTAGGCGGGCGACGTGGGCGACGCTGGACGTCCCGCAGATCCCGGCCCCGGCCGGGCCGAAGCTGGGCGACTGGTTCGCTTGGCTGGGCACCGGGCTGCCGCTGCGCGTCGAACGGGCTCACCCCTCGGGGCGGCATGGTGTGCCTGACCGCCGCCGCACTCAAGCAGCTCGGCCTGCCCGCCGCCCTGCCGACGACCGAGAAGGCCCTGACCGCGCTTCACACCAAGCTGGCGAAGGCCGCCGCCACGGTGGGCATGGAGATCAGCGACCACATCGGCCCCTCCTTCCACGCCTTCCGCCGCACTGGATCGGCCGGCGGCCCGAAGACCTCGGTCCGGGTCACCATCGCGCCGTGGCTGGGCCAGGGCGACGGCCGCCAGCAGGCCACCAGCGCCCTCGTCGCCCCGCTGGCCACCGCCCTCGACGGCACCAAGGACGGGCTCACCCTGACCCGCCGCTACCGCGCCTTCACCACCGACCTCGGCGTCGCCCCCGGCGCGACCACCGCCTCCACCGCGATGCTGCTCCTGGACGCGGTGCGCCCGCGCGTGGAGTGGACCAAGGACCAGACAACGGGAGAGTGGTCCTCCCACCTGCGCGAGGGCGCCCTGCCCAGCGGCGACCTGTGCGTGCCGCCGGCGGCCGGGGCCCGCCACCCGCTCACCCGCGAACTCCTCAGCAAGGGCGAGGCGGTGTGCGAGGAGGAGGACTACAAGTGGTGGGCCCGCGAGCTCACCGAGCAGGAGGCCGTCCGCCCGTGGGCGGTCGCGGTCGACGTCTGCGCCTCCTACCTCTCGGTCACCGACTCCCCGCGCCTGCCCGTTGGTCCGCTGGAGTACGTGGAGAATCCGGCGTGGGACGGCGGCAAGACCGCCGGACTGTGGTGGGCGGATTTCACCGGCATCGCGGTGGACGAGCTGCTGCCGCACCCGGCCACCTTCCACGGCCGCCCGCCGACCGGCCCGGGCTGGTACGCCACCCCGACCGTCGCCTACATGGCCACCACCTACGGCTTCGACCCGGCGACCATCACCGCCGCCTACCTGGCCGCCCACACCGCGCCGCTGCTCAAGGAGTGGACCGGCCGGATCCGCTCGGGCTACAAGCGCGCCTACGCCGACCTGGGCCTGGTGGACGGCCAGGCCCCGGAGGAGTTCCTGGCCGCTTACGCCGTGCACAAGGACGTCGGCACCGACCCCATCCGCGCGGACGCGCTGGTCCTGGCCGGGCTGTACAAGGGCATTTACAAGGGCGGCATCGGCAAGTGGGCCGACTCCGCCCGCCACCTCGACGACCAGACGTGGCTGGAATAGATCGTCGCCTCCTGGTCCTACCGCCCCGAGATCCGCCTCCACATCGTCGCCACCGCCCGCATCGCCGCCCATCGCCGCCTGCGCAAGACCCGGCTGCTCACCGGTGTCCGCCGCGTGGGAGTTCGTGAGCATCCTGCTGGACGCTTCGGAGCTGCTCGAGGACGCGGAGCGCCCGGAGCGGATCTGGGCGAAGGTCGTGGCCGGCACCGACCGTCTCAAGGACCGTCGGGCCGCCTTCGCCGAGTTCAAGGCCCACACGGGGGAGGACGGCGAGGAGTGCGGCATCCTCTGCAACTCCTGGCTCCTGTCGGAGGGCATCGACGTGGCCGCCGTGGACGCGATCTGCTTCGCGGACCCCAAGAGCTCGGTCATCGACATCGTCCAGGCCGTCGGCCGCGCGCTGCGCCGGTCCTACCGGCAGGGCAAGGTGTCCTGGGTCATCATCCCGGTCTACCTGCCGACGTCGGAGGTCGGCGACGACACCGCAACCGCGTACCCGGCCGAGGTCCACGACGCCGGCGAGGCCGTGAAGGCCGAGGCCGACGCCGAGATCGAAGCGTCCTCGTTCCGCACGATTTGGCGGGTCCTGCGCGCGCTCGCGGCGCACGACGCCCGGGTGGTCGGCCGGATCACCGAGCTGCGCGCCAGCCGCTCGCAGGGCACCGCGCACACCACTACGGCCAAGCCGGCCGAGGCCGCCGAGGGCGAGCAGCAGCCAGCGCCGGTCGAGTCGCCGATCGAGTGGCTGCGGATCAACGCGAAGCAGCACGCGGCACGGATTCTCCTGACCGACAAACTTCGCGCGTTCAACCCGCGCGCGGTCGAGTGGCAGCGGGTACACGCGGTCGCGGCGGTCTTCCACCTCCAGCGCGCCACCTCGCGATCCCGGCCGCCGCGAAGCTGGACGCCCTGGACGAGCTGTGGCGGCTGGAGCCGGACTGGAACCGCTCCTACCGACGCCTGCTCGCCTACCTCGCCACCGGCGCAACCCTGGACAGCCCGGCGAAGCGGATCCGGCATTCCGGCCCGGCGCCTGGCCGCGCAAGCAGGACAAGGCCCGCACTGACAGGAAGCTGACTGACCATCAGACCGCGCCGCTCCTGGACGCCCTCCACCGACACCCCGAGACCGTCACCGGCTGATGCGGCGGCCGGTGCGGCGGCCGCCGTGGTGGGTGCGAGGCCGGTTGGCAGCAGTGCGAGCGCCGAGGCGCCGGCGAGCAGCCCGCGGCCCAGGCGTTGAGTGAGTATCACCGAGTAGTCGTTCCCCGGTCGTCGAGTCGGCGGCGCGGGCACGCGTCGCCGAAGGGAGAGCGGACACAGCGGTGTCGTACCAGCTCAGCGACCTTCCCCCGGGCCGGATCATAGAGGGTGGATACGAACGGTCGCGCCGAGCCGGCCAACGCCGCCCGGAGCGCCGGTCGGGGCCGGTCCCAGGTGCCGGCACAGGATGCGCCCGGCGAGGACCCGGGGGCGTGGTGGTGGTCGCCGCCGTACCCGGGTGCGTACCGGGCGTCCTCGGAGGTGGCCTCCACCTTCCCCGGGACAACCGTCGTTGGCGCTTGCGGACCAGCTGTGGCTCGAACGAGCCCTCCCGGTCACGCGGCACCTCGATCTCGACCGGGCCGACCCCGGCTCGCACCACTGCTTCGTGACCGCCGCTCGACCGCCGAGCCGCGGGCCCGACGACGCCACGTCAACCGAAACGAGCGATTTGCGCCTTTCGCGTGCACCTCGGCGCGGTTCGTTGCAGCGGGCAGTTCGGGTACGTCAAGCTGACGCCCACTCAGCGACCCAGGCGGCGAACCGGCCGGCGGGCCGACCGCATCGTATCGAGACAGGGGCTGCGTGGTGCCGGCACTCAAGGGGGCCTTCGTCAAGTTCGACGCGGGGCTGCTCGGAGGGCTGCCGAACATCGTGCTGTTCCAGTTCAATCCGGAGACGGTGAGCCGGACCCCGGGTCTGGCCTTCCCACCCGATCCCCCCGACGGTTCCGGCCCCGCCCCCGTGAACCAGCCGGGCGAGCCCGACGAGGCCATCTCGTTCACACTGCGCCTCGACGCCACCGACCAGCTGGCCGGCGGCAACCCGATCGCCCTGGTGAGCGGGGTACTGCCCGCACTGTCGGCGCTCGAACTGCTGATGTACCCGCAGGAGTCGTTGGCGACCTCGCTGTTCGGCGGCGGACCGCAGCCGTACCGCAGCCCACCGGCGCAGCTGCCGACCGTGCTGTTCTTCTGGGGCCCGTACCGGCTCATCCCGGTCACCGTCACCAACCTCTACGTCACCGAGCGCGAGTACGACCGGATGCTCAACCCGATCCGGGTCGAGGTGAACGTCTCCCTGCGGGTGCTCACCCCGGTCCGGCTCCCCGCGGACGCCAAACTCGCCATCGGCGCGTACAAGTACACCCAGTCCGCGCGCGAGGTGATGGCCGCCCTCAACCTGGCCAACGTCGCCGGAGACCTGCTGGGGGCCCTTCAGTGACCGATCCCGGCAGCCGGTACGCCGAGGCCGCCCGGCGTAGCCGCCTCGTCACCACGCAGGACGGCCGGGTGCACGCGGTGCTGCCGACCCGCTTCGTCCCGCCCACCACCGGCTGGTACCACCACACCGTCGTCGAGGGCGACCGGCTCGACCTCCTCGCGGCGCGCTACTACGGGCGTGCCGACCGGTTCTGGCTGATCGCGGACGCCAACCCGGGCGTCGATCCCGAGGACCTGCTGACGCCCGGGGCCCGGATCACCGTCCCGCCGGACCGGGCGGGGTGACGGCCGTGCCGGAAAAGGCCTTCCAACTACGCTGCGGCGGTGCCCCGGCCGCCGACCTCCACCCCGACGTCGAGTTCGTCGAGGTGGACGAGAGCGTCGACGGCAGCCTCTTCACCGTCCGGCTGCGGCTCACCGCCGGGCCCGACGGCGAGTGGAGCCACCTGTCGGACGAGCGGTTCACGCCGTTCGCGCCGTTCGGGGTGGACCTCGGTTTCACCGGCGGCGGTGGTCCCGCAGGAGCCGTCGGCGGCCTGCTCGGCGGCGGTGCCCCCGGACCGGAGCCCATGGCCGAGGGCTACGTGGTCGGCGCCACCGTGCGGCTGACGGGCCGTGACGCCCACCTCGACGTGTTCGGGCAGGACCCGTGGGCCGTCCTCGGCCAGGAGGAAAAGACCGTGGCCTGGCCGGACCTAGCGGACTCCGACATCGCCAAGCAGATCCTTGCGGCGGCCGGCTTCGAGGCCGACATCACCCCGACCGCCCCGCTGCGCGAGGCGGCCGGGACGACCGTGGTCCAGCGTGGCACCGACGCCGCCCTCCTGCGGGCGATCGCCCGCCGCAACGGCTTCGAGGTGCGGTTCGTCGTCGGGAAGGGCTCGGCCCGCTGCCGGTTCGGACCGCCCGCCCTCGGCGGCTCGCCGCAGCCGGACCTCGCGGTCCGGTTCGGCGCGGCCGGCAACCTTCGCTCCTTCGAGGCCACGCTCGACGGACGCCTGCCGCTCGCGGTCCGCGCCGAGCAGGTGGCCCCGGAGACCAGGGGGACGTCCGTCGCCGAGGCGACCCTCCCCACCCAGCGCCTCACCGGCCGGACCACCCTGGCCGACCTGGCCGGAAGCGCCCTGGCCCGGGCGGCCCGGCCGCTGCGCGCTCCCGGCACCCTGCTGCTGACCGCCACACCGACCGCCGACCCGTCCGAGCTGAGCCGACAGGCCCAGGCGGCCCGGGACGAGGCGGCCTGGCTGGTCGACGCGGTCGGCGAGATCAACAGCGACGCGTACGGGCACGTGCTGCGGGCCGGCCGGACCGTGCTCGTCAAGGGCGTCGGGTCCCTGCACAGCGGCCTGTACTACGTGACCCGCGTCGTCCACCGGATGCGGCCGACCGGCGAGTACCTGCAGCATTTCGAGGCCCGCCGCAACGCGGTCGGGCTGGACGGCACCGAGGCGTTCGGCGGCGGGGCCCCGGGCCTGCCACTGCCGGGACTGTGAGGCGCGGTGGAACCCCTGGAACACGTGGTCGCCCGGCTGGTCGAGCGGGTCGAGGGACGGTACTTCGGCAAGTACCGGGGCATCGTCAGCGACGTCGACGACCCGCGGGCGCTGGGCAGGGTCCGGGTGCGGGTGCCGCACCTGACCGGGGACGTCGAACTGGGCTGGGCCCTGCCGTGCCTGCCCTACGGTGGGTTGCCAGGCGAGGGGCTGTTCACCGTCCCCGGCAAGGGCGCGGGGGTCTGGGTGGAGTTCGAGGGCGGCAACCTCGCCTACCCGGTGTGGACCGGCAGCTGGTGGGCCACCGGCGAGGTGCCGCAGGACGCGGGACCGGCGCAGAAGGTGCTGCGCAGCGCCAAGGGGCACGTCGTCGTGCTCGACGACGAGGAGGAGACCCTCACCGTCACCGACGCCAACGGCAACAGCGTCACCATGGACTCCGCCGGAGTCGCTATCGAGGACGTCGGCGGCAACACGGTCACCATGGACGCGGGCGGCATCACCATCGGCGGCTCCACCGTGGCCATCGGGGAGCAGGCCACCGACCACCTGGTCGGGCACGCGGCCCTGAACACCGCGCTGCAGGCGCTGGTACAGGCTCTCGCCACGCACACCCACACCGTCAACGGGCCCACCGGACTGACCAGTCCGCCGGTCGTCCCGATCGTCCTGGGCCTGGACGCGGCCAAGTCCCGACACGAGGTGGAGCTCTAGATGGCCGCCTCCCCGGAGCGCCACCTCGCTGTCCCGTTCGATCTCGCCCCCGGCGGCGGCCTGCGCACCTGCGGCCCCGAGCAGCACCTGCGCGACCTCGTCCTGCAGGTCCTGCTCACCGAGCCGGGCGAGCGCATCAACCGGCCTGACTTCGGCTGCGGCGTGAGGTGCCTGGTCTTCGCCGGCGGCGACGAGATCCAGCGCGCCACCACCCGGTTCCTCATCACCCAGAACCTCGACCGCTGGCTCGGCGACCGGCTGCGGGTGGAGCAGGTCGACGTCCGGGCCGATCTGGGGGCCGAGGAGGTGCTGCGCGTCACGATCGTGTACGTCGTGAAGCAGACCGGCACCCGGCAGGCGCTCTCCGTGGCCGCCGGCGCCGGCGGCCTCGTCGCGACGGAGGCCGGGCTGTGAGCGGCCGGCCCGCGAGGCTGGGCGGCGCGATGGTCCCGGCGCCCCCGTTGGCGGGAGCCCGTCCGCTCCTGCGCGCAGGCATGGTGGGGATCGCCCGGGTAGACGTCGTGGACGCCGACCCGGCCGCCGGTACGCCGCCGCTGCTGGTCGTCCGCCTCCAGCCCGCCGACGCCACCGACCGGGCGCCCTGGCTGCTCGACCGCACCGGGTACGCCCTGTCCGGTGGTGCCCGGTTGCACCCGCGCATCGCCGACGTCACCCCCACACCCGGCCGGCGGGACGAGGTGACCCTGCGGCTCGACGCCGAGGGCGACCGCGACGGCTACACCCTGGCCCTGGTGGGGGCGAACGCCGACCCGTTCCACGGCACCGCCGGCCTGCGGTTCCGGCTGGACTGCGCCGGTACCGACTGTGCCGCGGCACCCGCGACGGTCGCTCCGCCTGCGCCCGCCACCGTGCGGATCGACTACCTGGCACGGGACTTCGAGGGGTTTCGCCGTGCCCTCCAGGACTTCGTACCGACCCGGGCCCCCGGCTGGACGGAGACCAACGAGGCCGATGCCGGCGTCATGCTGCTGGAGCTGTTCGCGGCCACCGCCGACGGCTTCAGCTACGTCCTCGACAGAGTGGCCAACGAGGCCTTCCTGGACACCGCGACCGAGCGGCGCTCGGTGGCCGGACACCTCGCCCTGATCGGGTGCTCGCTGGACGAGGGCGCCTCGGCCGAGACCGTGCTCCGGTTCCGGGTCAGCCGCTCCCACCTGCTGGTGTCGGGCTTCGCCGTCCGGCAGCAGGACATCACCGGCGCGGGGCCGGGCGGCGAGGGCCAGGACGGCGCGGTGTTCGAGACCGTGGCGGACGCCGTGCTGCTGCCCGCGCACAACGAGCTCACCCTCTACGACTGGGACAGCCCCGACGGCTACCTTCCCGCCGGGGCCACCTCGGCGCACCTGGTCGGCGACCTCCCCGCCCTGGCAGCCGGCGACCTCCTCGCCCTGCGCGACACGGTGACCGGCCGGGCCGAGGTGATCCGGCTCGACCGGGCACCCGACAGGCTCCCACCGTCCGCCTTCGGCGCCAACGGGACGCCGGCGCTCACCCGGGTCACCTGGAGCCGCGACACCGCGCTCCGGCGCGACCACCCCGTCCGACGGACCGCCGTCCGGGGGAACCTCGTTCCGGCGAGCCACGGCCTCACCCGGCGCGAGCGGATCGTGCTCACGGCGCCGGGCCGGGGCGGCGGCGAGACCACCGCCGCCGCCGCCGGGACGAGCGCGTGGGCGACCGCCCGGCCCGCGGTGGCGGTCCCGACCACCGTCATCCTGGTGACGGTCTGGGGGTTGGCGGACGGTCAGGACGTCGTCGTGGTGGTGGTGTCGCCGCTGGGCGACCGCACCGTGCACACCGTCGACCAGGACGGACCCGGCGCCGTGGACGGCTTCCCCGTGCCGATCGTCCCGGACGCCCCGGTGGGGCTGTGGCGGGCCCTGATCGGCCGCACCGTCGACGAGGCGCTGACGGCTCCGCAGGCCGTCGCCCGGTGGGAGGTCCGGCCCGCAGACGCACCTGCGGCGCCGGACGCCCCGCCCCCGCGGCTGCGCGTGCCCGTCCCCGGCGCCCCGCTGGGCATCGACGCCGCCGGCCGGCCACAGCTGCAGGTGGTGATCGACGGCACCGAGTGGCAGTGGGCCCCGACCCTGCTCGACAGCGGCCCGCGCGACCGCGTGTTCACCCTGGAGTTCGGCGACGGCGGCGCCGCGACGATGCTGTTCGGCCAGGGCGGGACGGAGCAGGCCGGCCGGGGAGCCTTCGGACTGCGCCCGCCCGACGGCGCCGTCGTCGACCTGCGCTTCCGGGTGGGCCTCGGGACCGGTGGCAACGTCCCCGCGGGAACGCTCACGGTGCCCGCGGACCAGGAGGCGGAGCAGGCCGGTAGCCGGACCGGGCCCGGCGGCTGGCTGCTCTCCGTCGACAACCCCGTTCCCGCCATCGGCGGCCGCGACCGCCAGGACCTGGACGACGCGCGCCGGGCCGGCCCGGCCGCCGCGGGCCGCCGCGAGGTCGCCGTCACGGCGCGCGACTACGCCGACGCGGTTGCCGAGTTCGACCGCTCCGCGGGCGGCGGGCTGATCTCCCGGGCCGGTGCCGAGTTCCGGTGGACCGGCAGCTGGGTCGCCGTCGACCTCATCCTGGACCTCGCTGGGGGCACCGAGCTCGACGACCGGCTGGCCGCCGAGCTGCTCACCTTCCTCGACCGGCGGCGCCTGGCTGGCTACGATCTCCGGCTGGTGCCCGCCCGCGACCTGCCGCTCCAACTGGCCCTCACCGTCTGCGTCGAGCCCGGGTTCCTGGCCGGCGCGGTCGGGCAGGACGTCGCGGCGGCCCTGCGCCCCGGCGTCCGGGCCGACGGCTCACGCGGCCTGTTCGACCCGGAGCACCTGAGCTTCGGCGACCCGGTGCTGCTGAGCCGGCTCCACCTCGCGCTGTCGGCCGTGCCCGGCGTCCGGTCCGTCACGGTCGACGTGCTCGCCCCGCTCGACTCCGCCACACCGGAGGCGGACACCGCCCGGGTGAAGGCGACCGGTCAGCTCACCGTCAGCCGGGACCGGATCGCCCGGCTCGACGACGACCCCGCCCGCCCGGAGCGCGGCCGGCTCACGCTCGCCACCCGGGGAGGCAGCTGATGGCGCGAACCGACGGCCCACCCGTCGCCGGCACCGCGGGCGTCCCATCCCGCCGGCCGGAGAACCTGCCCGGTCGAAGCCGGGTGAACTACCGCCTCGGCACGTTCGAGACCTTCCGCCGAGCCATGCTCGATGACCTGTCGCTCCAACTGCCCGGCTGGCACGAGTCAGAGTCCGCCCCCGACCACGCCACCGCGCTCGTCGACGCCTGGGCCTACCTGGCCGACAGCGCCTCCCTCTACGCCGAACTGGCCGCCAACGAGGCCTTCGTCGGCACGGCCACCCAGCTCGACTCGCTGCAGCGCCTGGCCCGCCTGGTCGGCTACCGGCCGGGCCCGGGCTCCGCCGCGCGGGTGCTGCTCGCCCTCACCGTCGACCCGGCGCGGGCGGGGGAGGCGGTCACCGTCCGCCGGGGCACCCGGGTGGGAGGGCGGGCCGCGCCGGACCGGCTGCCGGTGGTGTTCGAAACCGATCAGGCGGTGACCGCCCGTGCCGAGCACAACAGCATCCCCCTGGCGTCCGCCGGTCCGGCCGACCAGTTCGCCCCGCTCGGCGCGCTCGCGGCGGTCGCGGTGCTGACCACGCCCGGCGCGCCGGGCCGGTCCGCAGGTCAGGCGGCCGACTTCAACCGGATCGCCAACGACCTCGGGCTGGTCTTCCCGCTCCTGGCCGGGGCCCTGCTGCAGACGGGACGCCACCCGGCACCCGGCCGGCCGCCGACGCCCCCGCCCGACCCGGCGGAGCAGGCCCTGCCCGACGCAACGAGCGGCCTGCGCCGCACGGTGCACGTGGCCGGCACCGGGCTGCGTCTCCGGGCCGGCGGGTACGTGCTGGTCTTCGACCGCTTCGACGGGAACGGAGTGCCGGCCGGGGAGGGACTGCTCCGCGAGATCGCCGAGGTCCGGGAGGACCGGCGGGCGGGGCTCACCGCACTGACCTGGGTCGAGGACGGGACCGTCTACGCCACGGCACCGGGCACGGCACCGGCCGTCTACGCGCTGCGGGAGGCCGCGCTCCCCTTCGGCGCCGGCGCCCCACGCTTCGCCGACATGCCGAAGCCGCCCCCGCAGGGCTTCACGGACTGGGACGCCGACCCGGGCCGCTGGCTGCCCGACGAGGCCTTCGTCCTGCACCTCGACACCGTCGTCGCCACCGCTGCGGCCGGGAGCGACGCCGACCCCCGCTTCGCGGTCCTGCTCGACGTCAGCGGCGCCCGGCGCCCCTACCGCACCTTCCGGCTGACTGGCGCCGACACCGTCATGCACCTCGGATTCGCCCTCCAGGGCCGGGTGACACGGCTCCGGCTCGCCTCCGCCATCCCCGCGACGCGGTTCCTGCGGCGTGCGACCACCGTCCTGCTCTGCTCGCAGCGGCTGCCGCTCGACGACCGTCGCCCGCTGCCCGAGCCGCTCGGCGGCGACCGGCTGCTCCTGGCCGGCCGGTACCCGGACCTCACCCCGGGACAGTCGGCCGTCGTCACCTCGACCGTCGCGGGCGAGCGCGGTGAGAGCACCCTCACCGAGGCCGTCTCCGTCGAGGAGGTGAGGGTGCTGGACGCCTCGGACCTGACCCTGGTCACGCTCCGCGCCCCGCTGACCCGCCTCCACCAGCGCTCCCGCACCGCACTGCTGGGGAACGTGGTGGTGGCGAGCCACGGGGAGACCGCGCCCGCAGAGACGCTGGGCAGCGGGGACGGCACCGCCTGGCAGACCTTCCGGCTGCGCCGCGGCCCACTGACGTACCTGCCGGACAGCGAGGGCATGCTGCGCAGCACCCTGCAGGTGAGCGTCAACGGGGTGCGGTGGACCGAGCGGGCCACCTCGGCCAACGACGCAACCGCAGAGGGAGCCGCCTTCACCGTCGAACACCCGCCGGGCGACTCCCCGGGCGCCGTCGTCCGCTTCGGCGACGGCAACTCCCGCCCGCCCACCGGCCGGGACAACGTGGTCGCCACCTACCGGTGCGGGCTCGGCTCCGACGGCGCCGTCCCGCCCGGGGGCGTGACCCGGCTCGTCGACGCCGTTCCCGGCCTGCGCGCGGTCACCAACCCGCTGCCCGCCGAAGGCGCCGCCGATCCCGAAACCGCCGACGGCATCCGCCGCAACGCCCCCGCCTCGCTGCGGACCCTGGACCGGGCGGTGTCGGTCTCCGACCACACCGAGCTCGCCCTGGCCTTCCCCGGCATCGCCCGGGCCCGGGCCAGCATCGCCCCGGCCGGCGGTGGCGGCGAGGGCCTCGGCGTCGGCACCGAGATCCGCCTGACGGTGGCCCGGGCCGACCGGCAGCCGCTGACCGGCGACCACCTCACCCGCCTGCGCCGCTACCTCGACGCCCGCCGGGACGTGAACCAGCCGCTCCGGATCGTTGACTTCACACCGGTCGCCGCGGACGTCACCGTGGTGGTCGACCTGGACGACCGCTACGGACGCCGGACCACCCTGGCTGCCGTCCGGGCCGCGCTCGCCCAGCGCACCGGCCCGGACGGCAGCCCCGGACACCTCGCCACCCTCGGCTACGGCGAGGCGCTGCGGGTCAGCGGGGTCTACGCCGCCGCGCAAGCGGTCCCCGGGGTGACCCGGGCCGTGGTCACTCGCCTCTGCGCCGCCGGCACGGTCGGTGAACCCGCCCTGCTCGACGTGCTGCCCGTCCCCGCGACCGGCCTCGTCCTGGTCGCGGACGATCCCGCCGACGGCGCCGGGTTGCGCGGCAAGCTCACCGTCCTGCTCGGCACCGGGGGGTACGCGGAATGAGGCACACCCGGGAGTTCTGGCTGGAGCGCCTCTACGCGCGGGTGCCCGCCTTCCACCGCGAGCAGGACCTGGCGATCGCCCGGCTCCGGTTCCCAGGCCTCGACGACGGGCAGACCCTCGAACGGGCCCCGCTGCGCAGCCTGTTGCGAACGATCGCAGCCCAAGTCGCGGCGGTGCGCCAGGATCTCGACGACCTCTGGGACGACTTCTTCCTGGAGACCGCCGAGGACTGGGTGGTCCCCTACCTGGGCGCGCTGGTGGGGACGACACTGCTGCCCAACCCGGTCGGGCGGAGCAACCGTCAGGACGTCCGCAACACCCTGGCCTGGCGCCGGGCGAAGGGCACGCCGACGATGCTCGCGGGGCTGGCCCGCGGCACCACCGACTGGGGCGCCGAGGTCGTCGAGGGCTTCCGCACGCTGGCGTGGACACAGCACGCCGCGCACGTCCGCCTCGACCGTCCGCTCACCGTCGACCTGCGCGACCCGGTGGCGCTCGCGCGGCTCGGCACCGCGTACGACCCGTTCGGGCACCTGCCCGACTTCCGCACCCCCGGGCGTTCGGGAGCGACCGGGCAGGGCGGGCGGTACGACCTCGGCACGGTCGTGACGTTCCTCCGCCCGCTGCAGACCTTCCCGCAGCGCGGGGTGACCCCGGCCGCCACGGTGCCGGGGAAACCCGCTCCCGCGGGCGCCCGGGCCCACACCTTCGACCCACTGCACGAGGAACTGCCGCTGTACGGCACGGACGGGCTGCCGGTCGACCCGGTGGCGTTCGCCGCGGACCCGGCCACCGCATTCGGGCCGGAGCGCGCCTTCGTGGTGCGGCGCGCCGGAGTACCGCTCGCGCTGGCCCGCGGCGGCGGGCACGGCGAACCGGACGCCGGCGGCCGGGGAGCCGGCGCAGCAACGGACGCCGAGCCAGAGGAGGACTTCGCCTTCGGCGCCCCCGACCCGGCGACCAGTCTGCACCCGACGGAAGGGATGCGCGTCCTGGACCCGACGGTGTTCCGGCGGCCCGCCGAGCACTTCACGGTGTCGGCGCTCTGGTACCCCGACGCGGCCCCTGGCCCGATCGCACCGGTCCGGCTGGGCGCGATCGCGACCTCGCTACTGCCCGACACCGCCCGGGCCTTCCGCACCGACCGGCCGCTCGGCGGAGCTGGCCGGCTGGTGCTGCGCATCGAAACCGGCCTCCCCGACCCGCTGCCCGGCTGGGCCGGCCTCGCAACGGCCGACGCTGGCCGGTTCCCGGCCTGCGAGCTCGCCGTGCGCGACGACCGGCCGCCGCGCGCCGCCCGGCACGGCGGGGTGCCCTCGGCCGCCGGCCGGTACGCGGGCGCGGTGACCGTCCACCTGCCGGAGGTGTTCGTCTGGCCCGGCCGGCCGGTCGACCTGCTGGTCGCCGCCGACGGCTCGACGTACCGGGTCGAACCGCCGGCCGACCCGGCGGCGGGCGGGCCGCCCGTCAGGGGAAGGCTCGCCCGTGCCTCGGACGGCCAGGCCTGGCCGTCCGCCGGGGTCACCCGACCGGTGACCTGGCCCTACCGGGCCGACGGCGGCGTGCACCGGGTGCGCGGGCTCGTGGTGGCCGACCGCACCCGGTTCACCGGACTGCCCGGCCTCGTCGTGGAGGTCCACGAGCTCGCGGCCGTACCGCAGCTGGCCGGCGCCCTGGTGACCGCCGACACCCCGATGACGGACGAGCACCGGGCCCGGCTGGCCGTCCCGCCCGGGCTGACCGACTGGCCGGCCTTCACGTTCCTGCCGAGCCGCGACGCGGTCGCCGACCGGATCCCGGTGGAGCGGACCGTGCTGATCGCGCTGGAGATCCGCCGGGCGGCGGTGCCCGGCCCGGGCGAGCCACCCGCGGTCTGGCCGATGTCCGAACTGGTTGTCACCGACCGGGCCGGCGGCGCGCTGCTCACCTACCTGCCCGAGGCCGACCTGGTGGCGGACGACGGCAGCGGGGGCCCGGTCGCGCGGTTCGCGCTCGGCGCCGACGGCTCCAGTTGGACGATGCCCGGCGGGATGCGGCCGGGAGCCCCCGGGATGCTGCCGCCGGGCTCGGTGCCCGCCCGGGCCGCCCAGGGGCAGGTCCTGCCGCTGGAAGGCGCCGTGCCGCTGCGCCGCCGTCGCGTCGTACACGGTCCCGCCCGGTCCGGTGAGCTCGGGGTCGACCCGGCCCGCGGCGTGTTCTGCCTGGCGCCGGACGACCCGCTGGTCGCAGTCGAGCCGGCCGAGCGCGACCTCACCGTCGACTACGTCGAGGCCTTCAGCGGCCCGGTTGGTGCCCGCGGCGTCCGAACCGCGCCGACCGCGGTGGGGGGCGGCGAGGCCGGGGCCGCGTCCACCCGGATCGTCTCCGCCAGCGGTGACGCCGCGGTCCGGCTGCCGTTCGGCCGGATCCACCGCACCCCGGCCGAGGCGGTCGCCGCGGCCGACGCGCTGTGGGCGGCGACCGGGGCCGCCGTCGACGAGGTCATCGAGATCGTCGACAGCGCGAGCTACGCCGGTTCGGTCGCGCTCGACTTCGGGCGGCTCGGCGCGGCGGCGGCGCGGCTGCGTCGGCACGTCACCATCCGTGCCGGCGGCCCGACCGGGGCGGCCCGGCCGTGCCTGGTGCCGGACGCGCCGGACACCGACGCCGCGCTGGTGACGGTGCGCGGCATGACCGGCCTCGGCACCGTCCAGGCGCTCTCGGTCGACCACGCGCTGCACCTGTCGGGGCTGCTGATCGGCGGCCGGATCCGGGTGACCGATGGCTTCCTGACGGCACTGCGGCTCGACACCTGCACGCTGCACCCGCCGTCCGACGGCCCGGCCGACGGACCGGCCGGCGCGACGGCCCTCCGCTGGGACGACGCCGACCCCGACCACCAGGCCGAACTCGCCTTCACAGCCTCCATCCTGGCCGGGATCCGCACCGGCCCCGGGGTGGCGTTGGTGACCGGGACGGACTCGGTGCTCCACCGGTCTGCCGGGCAGCGGCCCGGCCTTGCCCTGGGCGGCCCGGACGTACCCGGCCGGACCCGCGCGGCGGAGGCCGCAGACCCTGCAAGTGACAGCCCGGCGCGCCGGGTCAGGCTGCACCGGGTCACCGTGCTGGGCCGGCTGCGCACCGAGGAGTTGGAGGCGGACGAGGCGCTGCTCGTCGGCGCGGCCGTCGCGGACACCCGGCAGAGCGGGTGCCTGCGGTTCAGCCGCGTCGAACCGGGATCGGTGCTGCCGAGCCGACACCGTTGCGTCCCCGGGGACGACGACCTCGCCCGCGGGGACACCGCGGCGGCGTCCTTCGGCTCGTTGCGGCCGCGCTCGGCACTGTTCGCCGCGCTCGGCGACGCCTCCTCCCCCCTCGTCCTCACCGCCTCCGGGACCGGGGACGAAGTGGGCGCGTTCGCCGCCGGCCACAGCGGCCTGCGGCGCGCCAACCTCGCGGCCAAGCTGGCCGAGTTCCTGCCGGCCGGACTGCGGCCGGTGATCGTCGTCGAGGACGGGGCCTGCGCCCGTCCTCCCGGGACCGTCTAGAAGGAGCCGCAGCATGAAGGCCGATTTCTCCCGACTGCGCGTCGACGACGTGTCGGGGGACGAGTGGTTGCAGCAGCAGGGCCGGGTCTGGCTCGACTCCGACTGGAACGAGGCCGCACTCGCCCGTCTGCGCCGCCTCGAACACCACGTGCGCGACCTGGTCGGCCTCCGGGGACGCCCTGCGGCGGGGCGCGGGTTCCTGCTGGGCGACGGCGGGAACGGCGTCCTGACCATCGGTGGCGGCGCCGGGGTGGCTGGCCGCTTCTACCTCGACGGGCTCCAGGCCGCCAACCCCGCTCCCACCACCTACACGACCCAGCCGGACTACCCGAACGCCCCGCCGCTGCCGCTGCCCACCGGGCCGGCCACGGGCTGGGAGCTCGTCGGTGACCTGGCCGCGCCGCGGGCCGGGCACGGCTCGGCGCTGGTGCACACCGACCCGGACGACACGGAGGGCCACGGCATCGTCCTGGTCTGCGGCGGCACGGTCGCCGGAGCGGCCACCGCGACCGCGGAGCTGTTCCAGCCGGACACGGCGGTCTGGACGGGGACCGGGGCGATGACCACCGCCCGGACCGGACACTCGGTCACCGACCTGTTCGACGGGAGGGTCCTGGTCGTCGGCGGGATCGGGCCCGCCGGTGTCACGCTCGCGTCCGCGGAGATCTACGACGTCTTCGAGGGCACCTGGACGGCGGTGGCCGCGCCCGAGAAGGCCCGCTCCGGCCATACCGCCACCTTGCTGAGCGGAGGCCGCGTGCTGGTCGCCGGCGGCCTCGGACCTGCCGTGGGTCCGCTCGGCGGTGCCCCCGGCACCGTCGGCGACCCCGTCGCCGAGGCCGAGATTTACGATCCGGACAGCAACACCTGGACCACGGCGGCTGCCATGACCGTGCCGCGCGGACGCCACGCCGCTGTCCGGATCGACCGTAACCTGGGCCCCGACCGGGTCCTCGTCTGCGGCGGATTCCGTGGGGGCGGCGCAGTCGCGTCGGCCGAGGTCTACCACGCCGCGGCCGACGAATGGCGGGCCATGCCCGACCTCGCCGCGGCGCGCACCGGACACACCGCGACCGCGCTGAGGGACGGCCGCGTCCTCGTGGTCGGCGGGGCTGCGGCCGAAGAGCCGCTGGACTCCTGCGAGCTGTTCGACCCGGACGCCGGCGCCTGGCGGTCGGCGGCTCCGATGGCCGCCAAGCGCACCGGGCACGCCGCCGTGGAGCTGGCGGGCGGACAGATCCTGGTGACCGGCGGGCACCGCGGCGACCGCCCGCTGGCCTCGACGGAGCGCTACGATCCCGGCGCCAACCGCTGGACGGTGGGCAGCCCGCTCGCCGAGGCGTGCGCCTGGCACCAGGCCACAGTGCTCGACCACGGCTCCGTCCTGGTGAGCGGTGGGACTAGTGAACCGACCCTGGCTATCGGCGCCGGCGGGGAGATCCCGACCACCGAGCTCCTCGACCCGGTCGAGACCACCGCGGCCGTCGCGTACCTGGAGGTCTGGCGACGCCTCGTCGGTTTCCTCCAGGAGGACCGCCGCGAGACGGCGCTCGGCGGGGCCGACACCACCGTGCAGCTGCGGACGGTCGCCCAGGTCAAGGTCGTGCGGGTGCCCCCCTCCCACTTTCCCGACGGCCTCGGCTGCGAGCACGCCGCGGGCTACCTGCCGGACGACGGCGCCGGCCGGCTCTCCACCGTCGTCACTGCGGCCACGCCTACGGGCGGCCCCTGCGACACGGCCGTGGACAGCGGGTACTCCGGCCGGGAGAACCGTCTCTACCGGGTCGAGATCCACGACTCCGGCGAGATGCTCGGCACGCTGGCCCCAGGGGCCGTGCCGCTGGCCGCCGACGCCTCCGGCGGCCAGCGGGAACTGAAGGTCGGTGAGCTCACCGCGATCCAGCGGGCCGCCCTCCTGGTCGGCAGCTGGGAGCTGGTCGACAAGTTCCCCTTCCACGAGGAACGCGAGGTGGTGTCGATCGCCGAGGTGGACGCCACCGGCCGGGTGCGGCTCAGGACACCGGTTCGCCGCGACAGCTTCTACCAGGTGGCGGATGGAGCGGCCCTGGTCCCGCGGCGGGACGTCGCACGGCTCGCCGAGCCCGCCGCCGCTAGGGCGCTCTCGGTGCGCCTGGTGCCCGGGGAGGGGCCGAGCCCCGCAGAGTCCGCGGCCGGCCGCCTCGCCCGCCGCGGCTGGTTCCTCCGCGACGGCCAGACCACCGAGCCGGTGGCCGTGACGAGCTACGATCCGGTGACCGGCGTGGCCAATCTGGCCGAGCCGCTCCACTCCGCGCACTCGGTGAACGCGGAACTGGTGCCCCGGGCCCGCTACAAGTGGTCGGCGGAGAACGCTGGGTTCGCCACCGCGGTCACCGCCGTGCTGCACTCCGACCTCACCGCGGCGACCACCACCGTGAAGGTCGGCAGCCTCGGTCGCGACCGCGCCGGGCAGCTGCGCGTCGGGGACCTCGTCGAGATCGCCGGCGACTCCGACGAACTCGGCCCGGGGCGCGGCCTGCTCTGCCGGATCGCCGCCGACCCGGACCCGGACGCCCTCACCGTCACCCTCGACGCTGCCGACCCGTTGCTCGTCCCGGAGCGCAGCGCCGAGATCCGGGCGGACCACGTCGTGCTGCGCCGGTGGGACGGCCTCGGGTTCGTCGGACTGGAGGAGGTCGACCTCGGGGAGGGAGTGAAGATCGGCTTCAGCGGTTACGACTTCCGGGCGTCCACCTACTGGTGGTTCACGACGCGGGCCCGCGACGCCTCGATTGAGACCCTGAACGGCGTCCCGCCGCACGGCGTCCGACGCCACCGCACGCCGCTCGCCATCCTGCACTGGCGCAGTGACGACCAGGGCGGAGTCGTCCTGGACCGGGTGGTCGACTGCGCGCCGGTGTTCGACCCGCTCACCGGCCTCCAGGCCCGTCACATCGCCTACGACCCCCGGCGCACCGGCCTCGGCGACACCGTCCAGGAGGCCATCGACGCGCTCGCCCCGCAGCACCACGCCCGGGTGGCGCAGAACGGTATCAGCTGGCGCAACGACCGGACGCTGCCGCTCACGCAGCTCAACGACGGCCTCACCGTGGACTTCACCGAGCCGATGGCGGAGGCGACGCTCACCGACCGCACGGTCGAGCTCTGGCTGCACGTGCCGGACGACGACGACCCGCTGGTCCACGCCCTGCGGGTGCCCTGCGTGGTGACGCCCGGCCCGCGGCAGCCGCCCCCCGCCGGGAGTCCCCGCCCGGCCGGCGCCGACCGGGTCACCTTCCGCCCCAGGACCCCACTCGACCCCGTCCGCGTCGGGCAGTGGCTGGGCCGGCTCCGGGCGATCCAGGGCAGTGCGGCGCTGCGCGCGGACGTCGTCCTGCACAGCGCGAAGATCCTCGACGAGGCGCGGAAGCGGCCGCTGGACGGCACGGTCTTCGGGCGGCTCGTCCAGCAGGGGTACGATGCCGTGACCGCTCTGCGCCTGCCCTCCGGGAACGGCCGCCCGGGCGGTGACTTCGAGAGCTGGTTCTTCGTAGCCGCGCCCCCGGCCCCGGTCCGGGTCACCCGGCTCGACCCGCCGAACCGGGAGCCCGTGGACCGCTTCCCGGACGCGGTCCACGTGATGTTCAGCAAGGACGTGCTCCTGGCCGACGTCCGGGCCGCCGGCAACGTCGTCGTGCAGGGGCCGAACGGTGCCGCGCTCGCCGTCCGGGTCGACCCGTTCCCGTTCGACGCCGCCGCCGAGACGTGTTCGGGCATCACGATCACCCCGACGGACCCCAAGTGGGGAGGTCAGGGCAAGCACGTCCTGACCCTGTCGAACCGGATCCACGACGTCGACGGGCTCACGCTCGACGGGAGACGCGACGGCACCTCTGCCGACTTCACCGCGACCTACTTCTTCCTCCCGCAGACCCCCGTGGAGCCGGTGCCGGTCCGCGTCGCCTCGATCCAGCCGGCCAACGGGGTGACGCTGAAGCGGTTCCCGGCGGTGATCCGGCTCGACTTCACCAAGCTGGTGCGGTTGGACACCCTGAACCGGCAGACCGTCGAGATCCTGCAGACCAATCCCGACGACCCGCTCGGTCTCGGCGATGTGGAGGGCAGCATTGTCCCGTTCGGGGAGGCCAAGCCGGGCCTGGTCAAGGGCTTCACCTTCGCGCCCGCGGACCGCAACTCTCTCCTGTCGCCCGGGCTCTTCATGATCGGCCTGCGCCACGACCAGGGCTCGGTCGTCCTCGACGAGGACGGGCTGGTCCTGGTCGGACAGAGCGAGGCACAGCCGTTCAGCTCCGAGTTCACCGTGCGGCCCGAGCAATGAGGGCGGTGCGCGGCCGGCCGCCGCTCATCGGGCTGCTCGACCCGGCCGCCGACCGGTACCTGAGGGCCTGCGTCGAGCTCCTGCGGCGCGCTCCGGGCACCGAGCTGATCGGAGCCTACCTGTACGGCTCCGGGGCGATCGGCGAGTTCCACCCCGGGCGCAGCGACCTCGACGTGGTGGCCGTGGTCGCTGACCCGCTCCCGCGCGGGGCGGCGCTCGCGCTCGGGCAGCGGATCGCGGAGGAGCCGCGTCCGTTCGCCGTCAAGGGGATGGACCTGGTGGTCGTGACGGGGGCCACCGCGGTCGGGCGCTTCCCCGTACCCCGGTTCGAGCTGAAGCTGCTCACCTTCCACGGCCGGGCCCGGACGGCGGAGGACGAGCCGGCCGGTGACCGGCGGCTGGTGATGCACTTCGCCTGCTGCCGCGACCACGGGATCACCCTGGCGGGCCCGCCCCCCGTCCAGGTCTTCGCCCCGGTCGACCGCCGGACCTACCTGGGAGCACTGCGGGCCGAGCTCTCGCTGCGCTGGATGCCCTCGCACTACCGGGTCCTCAACGCCTGCCGGGACTGGCGGTACGCCGCCGAGAGCGTCATCTGCTCGAAGGTCACGGGCGGCCGGTGGGCGCGCGAGCGGATCCGCGACCCCTGGCTCGTGGACGCCGCCCTGTTGTGGCAGATCAACGGCGCGGGGCCCGTCCTGGATCTGATCGAGGTGGAGGACTTCTTGATCGAGATGGCGGGCCGCCTCGGCGCGGCCTCGGCGCCTCCCGCGGTGGTCCCGTCCGGCGCCGGGCCGTCGAGCGGAAGCGGACTGGCATGGTGACGGACGAGCGCCTGCGGCCCGACCAGGTGGCCCGGCGGCTGGCGGCGGCCCCGGAGCTCCCGCTGGCCGGGCCGGGTGCTCCGCGGGTCTCCTGCGTCCTGGTCGGCGGCGACCCGGCGGCGACCGCCCGGGCGATCCGCCTGTTCACGGAACAGGACTACCCGGAGCGCGAGTTGGTCCTGGTCCTGTCCGGCGGATCGCCCGGCGGGCGCGTCGCGGAGCAGGGCAGCGGGGCGCCCGTCCGGACGGTCGCGGTGCCCCGGGGAACGGGGGCGTCCGCCGCCCGGGACGCCGGCTGCGCGGCTGCGCGCGGGCCGCTCATCGCGCTGTGGGAGTCCGACGCCTGGTATCCGGCCTGGCGGCTGCGCTACCAGGCCGCCGCGCTGACCAGCACCGGGTGGGAGCTGTCGGCGGCCGCCTCGGCCGTCGTGTGGGACCCGGTCGCGGGCGAGAGCTGGGCCGGGGATGCCACGCCGTGGTCCTCCCCGCCGGTCCTGCTCGGTGCGACCGTCTGCCTCACCCGGCAGGCCTGGGTGGCCCGTTCGCTCGCAGCGCGCGGCGGGGAGACGGCCCAGGCCGGCGGCCACTTCGTCCTCGGCCTCCCCAGGGCGGCGTTCCACGTGCCGCGCGGCGTGCACCTCGCGGTCCTGGTCCAGCCGGGGGGCCATCAGCCCGAGGCGGGCCATGCGGCCTATCCGCCGGGCAGCGCCGAGCTCCTGCTGGGCGCTGCCGCGGCCCTCGACTGGGGGACGGCTCCGAACCCGGCCGTCCGCCGGCCCGGGCCCCCCGCAGAGCCCGCGCCCCCTGGGAACCCCGCGTCGCCCGCGCCCGGGGGGCCCGGAGCCGGGAGAGCCGCGCCCGGGGGGCCCGTGCCCGATGAGCCCGCGCCACCGCGGGCCCGGTCGGTCGCGACGGTGGCCCTCACCGGAACGGCCCGGCCGCTGGTCTCCTGCATCATGCCGACGTTCAACCGGCGCTGCTTCGTCGAGCAGGCCCTGCGCATGGTGGCCCGGCAGGACTACCGGCAGCTCGAACTCGTCGTGGTGGACGACGGATCGGAGCCGGTCGAGGACCTGCTCGCCGGGCTCCCGTGGGCGCGCTACGTACGCCTCGGAGAACGGGCGACGATCGGGCGCAAACGGGACATCGCGTGCGACATGGCCCGGGGCGACGTCATCGTCCAGTGGGACGACGACGACTGGTACGGCCCGCAGCGGGTGAGCCGGCAGGTCGAGGACATCGTGCGCGGGACCGCCGACGTCTCCGGGATCGGGATCAACCTGATGCTGGAGGTGCGGACCATGCAGGTCTGGTCGACCAGGGAGCAGGCCGCGGCCGCACCGCGCTACGCGCCGGTCGAGTCGTTGGCGGGCGGGACCCTCGCCTTCACCCGGGACGGCTGGCGGGAGGTCGGCGGTTACCCCGACGCGTCCGTCGGCGAGGACCTCGGTCTGCTGCGGCGCTTCGCCGACGCCGGGGCGCGCATCCAGGCCGTCAGCAACCGGGACGCGTATGTCTACATCCGGCACGGACGCAACTCCTGGCGGTTCGACTTCACCCAGGACGACGGGCCGGCCGGCTGGCGCCGGTACGGCGGCTTCGGCCCGCTGACCTCGGAGGACCTTGCCTTCTACGCCTCGCTCAGTTCGACCGGGACCTTGGAGGCGGCCGACTCCGGGGTGGCCGCGGACCCCCACCCCACGGACTCCGATGCCGACTCCGACTCCGGCTCCGAGGCGCCCACCGGGAACGCCGCCGATGCCGACTGAACCGCCCCTGGTGACCTGCGTCATGCCCACCCGGGACCGGCGCCGCTTCGTCACGCAGGCCCTCGTCTGCTTCCTCGCCCAGGACTACCCGGCCCTGGAACTCGTCGTGGTCGACGACGGGCGGGACGCAGTGGCCGACCTGATGCCCGACGACCCCCGCGTGCGCTACCTCCGGTTGCCGCACACCCGGTCGATCGGAGCCAAGCGCAACATCGCGGTGCAGGGCGCGCGCGGCGAGATCGTCGTCGGTTGGGACGACGACGACTGGCACGGCCCGGACCGGATCTCCGCCCAGACCGCCCCGCTGCTGGCCGGTACGGCGGACCTCACCGGCCTCGGCACCCCGGTCTTCCTGGACACCCGGACAGGGTGGTTCTGGGAGTGCGACGACCCGCAGTGGTGCCTCTTCGCGGGGCAGGTGATCGGCGGAACGCTGGCCTTCCCGCGCAGCTGGTGGCTGACCAGCGGAGGGTTTCCCGACACGTCGCTCGGCGAGGACGTGCACTTCGCGGCGGCGGCACTGCGCCGGCACGCCAGGCTCGTCGCCATGCCGGCGGACGGCCGGTTCCTGTGCGTGCGTCACCCGGGTAACACCTGGGGCTTCGACGCGGGTGGGCTCCGCGACGGGGACGGGCGCGGCCCGTGGCGCCGGGTCTCACCGCCGGACTGGCTACCGGAGCCGGACCGCGTGTTCTACGAACGGCTGAAGCCCGCCGACGTCGTCGCCGCGGCCGCGGATGGTCCGCCCCCGGCGGCCCCGCCCGCAGCAGCCCCGACGGCCCCGGCGGGCCGGCGCAAGGGCCCCCGCCGGTGACCGGCGAGCGGGCACCCCGTACCTTCGACGCCGCGCCGCCTTCGCACCGGCCGGGCGGAGGCCGTCACGGACCTCCTGCGCGTCGCCCCGCGCGGGGCGGACGGGGAGGCGGCCGAGCGGCACGCCGACGCCGTCGCGGAGGCTCTGCTCCCGCTCGTCGAGACCGCCCTGCTGGCCGGCCCGCAGCCGACGGCGCCCGCCGCGCCCGGCCGTCGGGCCGGCGACCGGGAACGGGACCCGGCCCCGCCCACCGGGCGACCCGTGGAACCCGAGGCCGCCGCCGGCATCGGCACTCCCGGGGAACCGCTCCCGCCCGCGCTGCGGGAAGCGGCTCAGGCCGCGCTCGGGGCGGACCTGGGCCCGGTCCGGCTTCACCGGGGGGCGGTGGCCGAGGGCGCCGCATCGGCGCTCGGCGCCCGGGCCTACGCCTTCGGGGCGCACGTCGTCCTCGGCACCGGTTGGGACGGCCCCGCAACGGCCTCCGGCCGCCGGCTGCTCGCCCACGAGCTCGCCCACGTCGCCGTCCAGGCCCACCAGGGCCAGGCCTGCGTGCAACGCGAGACGGTGACGCGGGCGCCGGCGGAGGACGACTTCGAGCCGGCCGACACCGGACCCGACCCGGCGGCGCTGGTCGGGGCGCTCCCCGGGCTCTTCGGCAAGCTGAAGACCGTCACGCTCGACGAGAGGGCCCGGGCCGACGGAGTGTCGCGGAGCGTGCTGCAACCGGCGGAGTGCTTCGTGTACGCGGAGAACTACATCGTGGTCATCCGCTCGGACGGCACCGTGCGCGACGTGGACGAGCAGGACACCTCGAAGCCGCTGATGTTCGACGCTCCGGTCCTGCTCCTGCGCGAGCTGCGGACCGGCCGGATCTGGTTTGTCGGTCAGCGCGGCGAGAACATCGCCATCCAGTCGTTCCGCCGCTACGTCGCGGCGCCAAAGCCGGACCGTCCGGCCGGACAGAGCGTGCTCCTCGCCTTCCTGCCCGGTGTGCTGATCCCACCGGAGCTGGCCCGGTCGCTGCGCCGGCGGGCGCGGGGCGGGTCCGGCACCGAGGCGGAGGCCCCGGAGTGGGCGCGGGACGCGACGGCCAGGCTGCGCAAGCGCCGGGCCGGCCGCCCCGCCACCGGGGGCGAGGGCACCGGTACGGGGGCGAGCGGGGAGGGCACCGGTGGCGGCGGCACCGCCGACCGCTCCACCGCAGCGGGTGCAGGAACGCCGCCGGCCGAGCCCGGGGTCTTGCGCGGTCCGGCGACGTACGAGGCCGGCGTGAGCCGGACCGGAGTGCCGGAACTCAGGATCACGATCGATCGGGCGTCCACCACGACCCCGTTCCGTCAGAACGAGTCGGACGCCTCCCTCGACCGGCGGGTGAAGGCCGCCGAGCAGGCGCTGCAGGAATCCCGCGACCCGAGCCGGCACGGGCGGGTCGCCGGCGGGGCCGACGCCACCGGCTTCACCCCGCCACCCCCGGGCGCGACCGGCGTGGTGGTGCCGGTGCAGGACGCCCAGGACCAGGCCCGCGCCTCGGCCGGTGCCCGAACCCCCGGTGAGCGGGCGCCAGGCGGGCGTACCGGTGCGAACGCCCCGGGCTACCCAGCGAAGCTGACCATGGCGGGCACGGCTCCCCAGGAGCCGGCCGTCAGCAGCCCGGGGGCGACGAACCGTTTCGCCATGAACCTCGACTACGCGGCCCTGTCGTTCGGAGTGCAGGACGAGGCCCTCAACCGCATGCAGACCGTCCAGTTCTACTGGGAGGTCATCGAGGTCACCGGCAGGGCCGACGCCGCGGACAGGACCACCCGGGCCGGGAAGGGCCGGGCGCAGTCGGAGTTCGACACCCTCGGAGCCAACCTGACCCGGGACCAGGCGGCGATCGCGGAGGACCAGGCGAACGACCTCGCCATGATGCGCGAACAGCAGTGGTCCTGGCCGGCCCGGGCCTCCTACCTCGCGGTCATCGGGCTGTCCAACACCGTGCGCGTGGTCGGGTCGATCGCCGGGAGCTTCCTCGACACGGTGACCAAGTCGCTGGACGAACGGTCCATCAGCTTCGACCACGAGGGCGACTTCCTGGTGCGGTGCGTCGCCACCCCGCAGTGGTCGGACGCGGCGGTCGCCGACCCGGAGCACCACGTGCGGCGCGCGTCGAGCTTCGCGGTCAAGCCGGTCCGGATCGTCCCGCTCGGCAGCCGGGCGGCCGAGGGCGCCGACCATGAGGCGAGCTCGCTCGCCGCGGCCCGGGCGGAGCTGGAGAAGGCGCTCGCCTCCGGCGACCCCCGGCGCATCGCGAGGGCCCGGGCCGAGCTCGCCCGGCTGGTCACCGCCGGCCGGATGAGCAGCTTCGAGACCTACACCCGGACGGTCTCCGCGCTCCGCGGCCGGCTCGACGCCGCCCGGCGCCTGCGGGACCACCGCGCGCGGCACACCCCGGTGTCGGAGCTGGCGGACGACGAGGTGGTGCTCGACATCGAGCTCATCCAGACCGGACGGCTGGTCGACGAGTTCATCGCCGAGACGGAGCGGCAACTCACCCACGTCGCCGGCGAAGGCGGCTCGCACGAGCGGTGGGTGCGGGAGCAGTACGCCTGGTTCTCGGCCGTCGGCGGGGTCACCGACTTCCGGCCCCGGCTGGCCCTCGCCAGCGAGGAGAACGGCCAGGTCACGGAAGTCCGGACGATGCTCGGCGAACTGAGGGAGTCGCGCGAGGGCGACCGGCGGTGGGCGCTGGTCGACATCACCTCCGCCGGCAGCCGGGACGTCCACATCGGGCGCAGCGCGCTGCCCGGCTTCGCCGGCCGGGCGGCCGCGATCCGGGACGCCTTCCGGGTGTTCGCCGAGAACTCCGGCTACGGCCGCGGCACAATCGCCATCCGGCTGCCACAGGAGCTCACCGCGGCCCTCGGCGCCCCCGTCCCGATCGAGGCCGCGATGCGGTCCGCGCCGGGTGCCCACGATCGGGTCATGCAGCGGTTGCGTGACCTCGCGATCGTCGCGGAGATCGCCGGGATCTTCGCCACCGGCGGTCTGGCCCTCGCTGTCGGCGTCGTCGGCGGCCTCGCGGGTGCCGTCACCGCCATCGACTCGCTGGCCCGGCGCTACCGGACGGACCACACCTGGGAGCTCTCGACGGTCTTCGACGTCCTGGGGGTGGTCGGCGGCATCGCCTCCACCCTCTCCATGGGCACGGTGATCGCCCGGAACGTCGCCGAGACCGGTGCGGCGGCCGGCAGGCTGCCGAGCTGGATCAACCGGGTGGAGCGGACCGAACGGGGCCTCCATGTCCACGGGGTCCTCACCGGCGGCCTCCAGATCACCGTCCTCATCCCGCTCCAGCTCGCGCTGGAGTGGAACGAGATCGACCACGCGGAGGGCCTCTCCGACAGCGAGCGCGATGCGCGTCGGGCGCGGGCCCTACTGGGCGCGCTCAGGTCCGGGGCGATCACCGTGGTGACCACGGGCGGCGGGGTCGGGCACGGAGAGGGCAAGCGGCCGGGCACCGGTGGTGCCGAGGAGCCGCTGCCCCCCGGCGCCGGAGCACCGGAGGCACAGCACCTGGCCGATGGCAGCGGACCGCCGCGCCCGCCGGTGCGCGAGGGCGCCGCCCCGGGCGCCCGTCCCGAGGCGGGCCCCGTGGCCGGGGCGGAGGGCGGTGCCGTCGCCGGGACGGGCGGGCCGGCGGAGACGGCCGTCGCCGACCAGGTGGCGCGGTCCCACGAGCTGGCGGCGGGCCGGCTTGCCGCCGACCGGCGGGCCGCCGCGGCCGCCGAGCCCCGGACAGCAGGCCCGGAGCACACGCAGGAAGGCGCCGGCGAGCCACGCACGGCGGCCGGCACCACACGGGGACCGCGCCCACCGGAGCACGGCCGGGGCGACGTCAACACCGCAGAACGCGATGCCGCCCGCCACATCCTCGGCGTGCGGCTCGGGCACGAGCGTCCGCCCGGGCCGGCCGACCCGGCGGCCCCGCGGCCCCGACCCGGAGCGTTCGGCAGCCGAACCACCTCCGGCGAGCAGGCGGTCGCCACCTACGACCAGGCGGTCGCGGCCGCCAGGGGTGCCGAGGTGGGGCTCTTCTTCAACCCGAACACCGGTGAGTTCGCGGTGCAGACCGGGACGGAGTTCTCGGTGCGGGCCCCGGCCGGAGACGGCTGGCAGGCGCTCGTCCACCTGCACCCCAACCCGGGGAACGTCATCGTCCGCCGGTTGCCGGCCCCGGCGGACGTCGCGCTGGCGGTCCGCGCGGCCTTCAGAAGCGGCAGCCACACCGAGTTCGTCCAGTCCACCCGGCCCGACGGCTCGACCGGCATCACCCGGGTCACCGTGACGACGGACCCGGTGCGGATCGTGGTGGAGGCCCCGGCTGCGCCCGGCGAGCCCGCGCAGCGGATCGAGGTGGACTCGCCGGAGGCGTACAGCCGCGAGTACGGCGAGCGGACCACGTACGTCGATCCGACCAGCCCTGAGTACCAGTGGATCGTGCAGGACCTCGACGACTACTACCGGCTGCGTGAGGAGGACGCCCGAAGCGAGGCCGGCCTCGGACCGGCCGGGTCCGCGGAAGCCGACCCCGGGGACCGTACCGCCGCGGGAACGGCCAAGCGCCGGAACGCCGCCGCGGCGGCGAAGGCCGAGGCCACCGCGGAGATCGCCCGGCTGCGGGCGAGGCTCTACCGCTGGCGGAGCACGGCCGGGGACGACCCGGCGGCCGCCGCCCTCATCGACCACCACCTCGCAGCGCTGCGCGGACTCGCCGAGGACGTGCGCCGCGGGCAGCCGGTGGAAGGGGCGCTGGCAGGGATCCGCGAGGACCTTCCAGAGCAGCGCAGCGCCCTGCGCTCGGTCGACGCCGCCCGGGTCAGGGCGCTCGCGGCCCGCGCCAGGTGGACGGCCGGCCGCTCGCGCGACCCGGAGGCGGTGGCGGAGCTCACCGCGATCGCCGGGGAGGCGGACCGGCTGGCGGACCGGCTGGCCGCCAACCCGGACCAGGACGTCCGGACCGCCTACGACATGCTCGACCGGCGGGCCGGCCGGGCCACCAGGCGGGACTTCGAGGTCTACATCGCCCTCGACCAGCCCGGCGAGCGGGCCCGCATGATGGCGTGGTTCGAGGAGAACCTCGCGCCGCTGAACGGCACCCCGGTGGGCGAGCTGTTGGTGCGCGACATCATGCGACACCTGGAGACCGCCGATGCACTGACGCTCGCGCAGTCCCCGCGAGCCGCGGGTGTCGACGTCGCGAACACGGCCGCCATGCGACGCCGGGTCCGTGAGGGGATCGAGGCCCGTGCCTACAGCGACCAGTACACCGCCCTGTTCCAGGCGGCCGTGCGGGACGCCGAGGCCCAGGACTTCACCGACGGATGGCCGCGCACCACCGACGGGCGGGTCTGGGAGGTGGACCACGTGGCCGAGCTCTGGCTGGGCGGCGCGGACGACGCCTCGAACTACCTGGCGCTGCCGCCCGCCGTCCACGACCAGAAGTCCACGATCATCGGGCGGTTCCGCAGGGAGTTCCGCACCCGCAGTGTCACCGGGGAGAGCCTCGACCTCCGCGAGACCGACGAGCCCGAACCGCCCTCCCGCACGGACTGAGCCCGACGCAGCGGTCCCGGCCGGCCCGGTGGCGCCCCGCGGCGGGTCGCGCCGCCGTCAGCCGAGGGCGAGGCGCAGCGTGTGGAGCCAGGCCCGGGCGATCCGGCCGGCGACCTCCTCGTCACCGTCGCGGGCGAGGTCGACGGTCACCTCGCCCGCGGAGAGCGTGTCGAGCCGCGAACCGCCGCCGTGCGCGCCCAGCCGGACCAGCTCCGCCGGGGCGAGCATCTCGAAGAGCGCGAGGGCGCGGCGGGTGATCCCCTCGATCCGGTGCCGGTGTTCGGGCGGCACGTCGACGTCGAGGACGAGGCGGTCGATGCGCAGGTCCAGACCGCTCACCGGGCGCCGGCCCGGCAGCCCTCGGCGGCGACACGGGCGACCTCGGGCCAGTACGGGCCGAAGTCGCCGGGCCCGGCGACCCGGCCCAGCTTCTCCAGCTCGCGCCGCAGCCCGGCCAGCAGGCCGACCGTGCCGATCGGGCGGGAGGCGGCCGCTGACCGGTACGCCGCGTGCAGGACGGCCCCGCGGATGCTGCCGCCGGCGATCGGGAAGGAGGCCAACAGCTCCCAGTCGACGACCGGTTCGAGCGGCGCGCCGGGCGGGATCTGCACCTGCCAGATCCGCTGCCGCTCGGCGGCCCCCGGGAACGGGAACTTCACCGAGAACGCGAGCCGCCGCAGGAACGCCTCGTCCAGGTGGCGTTCCAGGTTGGTGGCGAGCACGACCACGCCGTCGTGCGCCTCGATCCGGCTCAGCAGGTAGCTGATCTCGATGTTCGCGTAGCGGTCGTGGGCGTCCTTCACCTCGCTGCGCTTGCCGAACAGCGCGTCCGCCTCGTCGAAGAACAGCAGGCCGTCGGTCTCGGCGGCGGTGGCGAACACCCGGCTGAGGTTCTTCTCCGTCTCGCCGATGTACTTGCTGACGGCGGCGGAGAGGTCGACGGCGAGCAGGTCGAGGCCGAGCTGCGCGGCGATGATCTCGGCAGCCAGGGTCTTGCCCGTCCCGGGCGGGCCGCTGAAGAGGGCCGCGATCCCCCGGCCGCGCGGATTGCGGTCCCCGAAACCCCAGTCCGACAGCACCCGGCTCCGGCTGCGGACGGCATCGGCCAGCTCCCCGAGCTGTCCCTGCTGGTCCGCCGGCAGGACGAGGTCGTCCCAGGTGAGTGTGGACCGGACCCGACGGACGGCGGAGCCGGGCGTCGAACCCGAGCCGTCCCGGGCGGCCCCCTCGACGTCCGCCAGAGCGGCTGGGCGGGCGAGCAGACGGGCGGACGCCGCGGCACTCGCGACCACCCGGGCGATGTCGGCGGAACCCACCCGGAACCGCGAGGCGAGCGACGAGGCATCGGTGGTGTCCACGGTGATCCCGGCGGCGGCGAGTTCGGCGTGCCAGCGCCGGGCCAGGTCACCCGGGCGGGCCCGGGCCACGGCGACGTTGACCCACGGTGTCACGGTTCCGCCGGGCGGCGCGAGCGGGTGGGGAGCCGCAACCAGGGTGAGCCGCCCGGTGAAGTCCAGGACGGCCGCCAGCTCGCGGACCGTCGCGTCAAGGTCGGCGGTGGACGGCTCGGCCGCCGCTGGCTGGCCCGCCGCGACCGCCGGTCCCGGATCGGGGAGCAGGACGAGCAGCACTGCCGGCTCCGTCCGTGCGACGAGGACGGCCTCGCGGACGGCGTCGGCCGGCGGACGGAGCACCCAGTCGATGGCGCCGAGATCGAGTACGACCAAGCCGATGCCCAGCCGCGCCGCGATCCGGCGTGCGGCGTCGCGGAGTTCGGAGTCGGGCGCGCCGTGCAGGCAGGCGACCAGGCGGTCGTCGGCCGGGCCGGGCCCCCAAGCGCCGGTGCGGACCAGGCCGGCGGCGGCGCGGGCCAGGGCTCCCAGGGCGGGGTCCAGCGCACCGGGCTCCTCGGCATCGCCGGGTACGGGGCCGGGCACCGCCGTCCGTAGCCACGGATGCTGTTCCGCCGGGCGTCCGAGCAGCAGGTCCAGCACGTGGTCGGTGAGCGCGAGCGACTGCCCGGGGCCGCCGTGCGGATCGGGGAGCAGACGGAGCACCCCCGCGCCGACCAGCGGGCCTGCGGGCCGCAGCGCGGCGCGGCCGGCGGCCCGCTCGGCGACGCCGCCGCCCAGCAGGTCGAGGGCGAGCAGGGTGCCGGGGCGGCCGCGCGTGCCGTCCCCCTGGAGCAACCCGCACAACCGGCCGTAGCGCGGGTCGAGTTCGACGCCGAGGCAGAGGACGACCAGCGTCACCTCCCAGGGGGTGAGCGCGGCGGCCCTGGCCAGTCGGGCGAGGGGAAGCCGGACCTGCGCCGGTGTCGCCGCCACGCGCTCGTCGGCCAGGGCGCGCAGCTCGGCGAGCGCGCCCACCTGCCCGCTCGCATCGGAGTGGCCGTCGGCCCGCTCCTCGCCGGGGAGTGGCGCCCGGCGTCGCCGGGCGACCTCCTGCAGGGCGTGGTCGAGCAGCGTGAACTCGGCCCGCAGGTGCTCCCAGTGGTCGGCGAAGCCGCGGTCCGGTCCCGCGCCGTCCGGCCCGAGGTGCGGCCCCGTGCCACCGTCCTCCCGCGGGCCGGTCACGCGGAGACCTCGATCGCGTCGGAGCGGAACCCGTCGACCAGCAGGTCGATGGTGTGGCCGCCGGGCGGGAGCGGCCGGGCGAACCGGTGCGTGAAGGACATCGGTTCGGGCTGGACGCCCAGCTGGTGGTCCACGCCGTCGACCCGCAGCCGGACGTCGAGCCCGTTCAGCCGGGCGCCGCGCAGTGTCAGGGTTCGCTGTGCGGCGTCGTACCCGGATCCGTCCGCAGCTCCGGTCACCGGCCTGAGCAGCGGGACCACGAGGACCGTCCGCGGGTTGGTCAGGGCCCCGTCGGCGAGTCGGACCCGCAGGTCGTAGCGCCCGTTCGGCACCGCGCCGGGCTCGGGCCCGGCCGGCTGCCCGGCGGGCAGGTCGGCGGCCGCCGTCGTGTCGTCGGTGCGAGCCGGGTCGACCGGTACGCTCCAGCGCACCGTGTCGGCCGCGTCGGTGGCGACCAGTTCGACGGCGCCGGCCAGACCGCTCCCGGTGACGACGACGGAGGTCGCCGAGGCCCCGAACGCCGTACGGACGGGGGTGACAGCGGCGGCCCAGGGGTCGATGCGGAAGGCCGGAGACTCGCTGCTCGGCCGGTTGCCGAGGAGCACCCGGACCTCGGCCCGTGGTCCGGTGGGCAGGGTGCGGGGAAGTTCCACGGTGAGCGCCTCGGCGGACGCCGGTCCGACCAGGCGGGCGGCCTGCCCGGCGACCGTGACGGCCGGGGTGAGGCCGGGTGCAGCGAGGCGCTCGCCCTGGAGCCGGACGCGGCCGGGGACGACGGCACCACCGCTGAGGGCGGCCGCCGCGCCGCGCGCGGGCACGAGGGCGGCCACCCGGGGCGCGCCGTGCGTGCCGACCACGGCCCGGGCACGGGCGACCGGAGCCACCGCGACGGCCGGCTCCGCGCCGCGCAGCTGCACGAGCGAGACCTGGTAGGCGGCCGAGAGCCGGTACGGCTTGCCGATCGTGCTCCAGATCCGCGAGAGGTCCTCGACGGACAGCGGGTGCGGGCGGACCCGCAGCTCCTCGAAGGAGTCACGCAGGACGGAGGGCAGGTCGGTGTCGGCGTCGAACCCGCTGTGGTGCACGTGGTTGAGGACGGGCGTGTCGTGGAGGGCGAGCATCGCCTCGCCGAGTGCGCCGTGGGCTTCGTCGGATGCATCGTCCGCGCCGGGGGTGGGGCCGAACGGCGTGATCAGGTAGGAGAGTTCGAGCGAGAGGACGGGCTGTTCCCGCGGCGGGGCCCCGGTGCGGTCCCCCGGGAAGGAGGTGTTGCGCAGGTAGGGGCTCTCACTCACCTGGTACAGGTAGACGTTGACACCGCTGCCGTTGACCGGCGGGTCCTCCCCGGGCGGCAGCAGGGTCACCGAACGGCCGTTGGACAGAGCGGACCTGAGGAATCCGCGCAGGGCTCTGGTGGCGGCGAAGATGGCCTGGGCGCTCATGTCAGCGGCCCAGCCGGGTGCGGTCGAACGGTGACAGCGCGAGACCGGTCCGCGGGGTCGGGCCCCGGTGGCGGTCCGGGCCCGCCTGGACTGGTGCCGGTGCCGCCGGCCGCTGGACGACCGTGACCTCCACCCGGCCGATGCTGACGGTGACCGGCGGACGCGGCGGGCCGGGCCGGGCCTGCGTGGCGCCGGGGTCACCCGGGCGGTCCCCGCCGGGGGCCAGTACGGCGTTGGCGGACCGCTGCCCGGGCTGCTCCCCGCGGTCGGTCGTGCCGGTCGGCGGCTCCTCGCCCCGGCGCCGTACTTCGGGCGCCTTGAAGTGTCCGGTGGCGCCCGGCTCGCGGGGCTCCGCGGCCGCCCTCCCGACGGGCCCCGCGCCGTGCGTCGCGACGGTGCGGCGGATCGGCCGGGCGGTGGTGGTCGGCCGTTCTCCGGTGTCCGCGGACAGTGCGTACGCACTCCTCGACGCGGCCGGAGCGGGTGGTTCGGGCGGTGCCGGCGCGGCGGTGTCCCCGCCCGGTACGAGCGGCGGACGCACCGGCGCGACGGCTGGGCCGGACCGGAGTGGGCGGTCCGGAGCGGGTGGCACGGCGGAGGTCAGGCGAGCGGGCCGGTCCGGGCCGTCGGGCGCGGGCTCCACCGGCCCCGCCGGGCGGGCGCGGTGGGGCGGGAGGGCGTCCGGGCCACCGGAGGGGGCCGGTGGCAGGACCGGACAGCCGGGCACGGCCCCTGCCGGACGAGGAGCCTGTCGCCCGGCGCGAGGCCCCCGTCCGCCGGGGTCGGCGAAGCGGTCGACGCCGTCGGAACCCTCGAAGCCCTCGAGCGGCTCGATCGCCAGGTCGCGCGACCGGCCGTCGGCGCCGTCGGGGAGTGCCGCGCGCCCGCCGGTCTCCCGAGGCGACGGTGCCGCCTCCGCGGCGCCACCGAGGGCCCGGCCGTGGTCGGCCGGACCGGATTGGTGCACCTCTCCGGGATCGGGCCGGTCGCGGCGGGCGGCCCCACCGTCCGCTCCGCGCCGCCGGGCCCGGTCCGAGCGGCGCGGCCCTGCGGGATGGCCCGCATCCGGGTCCGGCTCGGCTCCGAACGGGGTCCGCCCGCGGCCCGTGGTCCCGTCTCCCACGGCCCCGTCGGCCTCGGCCAAGTCGTCCCCGTACGGCGGCAGGGCCCCGGGCGGACCGCTCCGGGCGATGCGGACCGCCGCGCTCTGACGCATCGTCGGAGCGGATCGCCAGGGGCGCGAGCCCGCCGCCGCCGACCGCTCCAGGTAGCCGCTCACCCGCGCCCCTGGGACCGCAGGTCCTGCGCGACGAGGCCGGCGAGGGCCCGCCGGCGCGGGCTCGGCATGCTCATGATGGCGTGTTCGCTCCAGTGGTAGGCGGTCGCGAGCAGGTGCAGCTCGTACAGGACCGTGCCGGTGGGGGCGAGGAACTCCCCGAGTACGTAGCCCGCGAGGTCGAGATCGGCCTCGAAGTCGACCCCGCACTCGGGGCAGCTGAGGTCCATCGCCAGTTCGACCTTGGCGCTCGCCTCGTCCACGGCGGCGGCCAGCGCTCCGCGGGTAGGGACGGGCAGCCGCTCCCACCCGTCCGCCCCGCCGGGCCCGCCGCCGACGCCGACCAGGCAGCGCTGGAGCAGCAGGTCGACCGGCGGGGTGGCATCGCCGCCCGCGGCGGCGACCGCCACGGCCTCCTGGTCCCGCCCGTTCGGCGGGCGCAGGGCGACCTCCAGCACGCCGCCTCGGCCGTCCGGGAGGTCGCTGAGCAGGGGAGCGCCCGGGGTCTGGCGGGGCTGGACGGGGATGTCGGCGGCGGTGAAGGAGACGTCCATGGGCTGCTCGCAGGCGGTGCAGGAGAGCACCACGTCGAAGCGGTGGCCGTAGGTCGAGGTTCGCACGGCGAGCAGGAGGAGGTCCCGGTCGGCGATCGGCAGGTCGCGCAACCGCTCGGGCGGTGGGGGCGCCCACGGGCCGAGCCGGACGACAGCGCGCGCGAGCAGTTCGCTGACGACGGAGGCACCGGAACGGGTCGGCGGCTGGGCCGCGAGCCACTCCTCGTCGTCGCCGTTGAGCGGTCGTACCCAGGCGGTGGTGACGAGCTCCCTGCCGGCCAGGGGGAGGCCGGCAGGCAGGGCCACCGGCTGGTGGGTGTGGTGGGCCGGGAGTCCCGTCCGGTCGGCCGGGCCGGGGACTGTCGCTGGCACACCGGCGGAGACGGGGAGCACGGGCGCGACCGGGTCAGCCGATCCGGGCCGGCCCGCGGTCGGCGGCCTCCGTCACCGCGACGTCGCGCTCGAACCACTCGAACTCCAGCTTGACGGTGGTGATCGCGACCGCGTTGGCCGAGGCGTCGAGGTCCGGCACGGCCTGGTAGTCGGCGACCCAGGCCCGGTAGAGGTTGTAGGAGAGGGCCTTGACGCCGGCCTCGTTGAACACGTCGACGGTGACGTTCTTGCGGAAGTCGCCGAGGTCCATCCGGCTGTGGCTGGCGAAGTCGTTGACCAGGTTGGCCCAGTCCTCGAAGGCCGTGTCGTAGGTGATGCCCGCTTCCAGGGTCACCGCCTCGTACTTCGTCTTGCCGGGGAGCTTGCGGGCGACGATGTTCTCGCCGGCCTCGCGCCACTCGGTCATCTCGGTGGAGCGTTTGAGGCCGGTCATCTTCGACAGACCGGCCACGTAGAGCCCGTCCCATTTGATCTTGAACCGGAAGTTGCGGTACGGGTCGAACCGGTTGGTGCTCGCACTCATGCGCATGGGATCCGGCCTCTCCTGTCTCGGCCGACGGTCACACCGCCGACTGGTCGACCTTCTGGCTGAGGGTGAACACGACGAACTCGGCGGGCTTCAGCGGGGCGAACCCGACGTGGAGGTTGACCACCCCGTTGTCGATGTCCTGCTGCGTGGTGGTCGTGGCGTCGCAGGCGACGAAGAACGCCTCGGCCGGCGTGGCTCCCTGGAAGGCGCCGGCCCGGAACTGCGTGAGCATGAACGCCCGGACGTTGAGCCGCAGTTGGGACCAGAGCGGCTCGTCGTTCGGCTCGAACACCGCCCACTGGATGCCCCGGTGGATACTGGCCCGTAGGAAGATGGCGGTCCGCCGGACCGGGATGTAGCGCCAGGCGGCGTCCGTGGCCGACGTGCGGGCGCCCCAGGCCACGATGCCGTACCCGGGGAAGCGGCGCAGCGCGTTGAGACCCACCGGATTGAGGACGTCCTGGTCGGCGTCCTGGAGGTCGTCGCAGAGTCCGAGTGCCCCGGTCAGGCCCGCCTCGGTGCCGGCCGGCGCCTTGAACACGCCGCGACTGTTGTCGATCCGGGCGTACAGCCCGGCGACGGCGCCCGAGGGCGGCACCGCGATGGTGGGGTTGCGGCCCTTGCCGATCGGGTCGGACACCCGGAGCCAGGGGTAGTACGCGGCGCCGAAGTCGCTCGGCGTGGACAGCGCGCGGACGAAGTCGCGGGCCTCGGTCCGGTCCCCGACGTCGGGCCGGGCCCCGGGCACCCGCGCGTCCACCGGGGTGATCACGCCCACGTCGGCGACGAAGAACGCGTCCTGGAGCGGGCGGTTGCGGCAGTACGCCATGCCCGCGCTGACAGTGAGGTCGTTGCCCGAGCCCGGGACGGCGATGATGTTTACGTCGGTCACGCCGTCGAAGGCGTGCAGACCCGACCCGCGGTCGGCCCGCCCGACGAAGTGGCTGTCGCCCGGCGCGGGCACCCGGCCGTCCGAGCCCGCCCCGGCCGACACGGCGCCGCCGGGGAAGGCGATGCCCGCGGGGAAGGCCGGTTGGGTGAAGGCGGCGGTCGTGTCGGCCGGGCGGGAGCCGGGACCGGCCACCGCGGGATCGGCGGCGCGGACCACCAGGTGCCGGGAGGCCGCGTTCACCTTGCGCTCGACGAAGTTGCCGAGAGCCGGATCCATGCTGAGGTTGTCGTGGCTCTCCACGACCCGGTCGTCCCGGAGCACTTGGAGGGAGAAGGTCGGGGGGTCGTCCGTGGCCGAGCCGACGGTGCGCACGCTGAGCGGTTGGCCGAGCGAGACGTGCGCCGACGCGGTGAAGAGGGCGGCGCCGTCCTCGTCGGTGAAGGTAAGGAGGTTCGACGTCGCGGTGGCGGCCGGCCGGGCGTCCGCGAAGGAGACCCCGTCCGGGACGACAGACTTCACGTACACGTACTGCGAGGCGCCGTTGACCGTGGTGTCGACGAAGCGTTCGCTGGCCGGGTCCATGCCGAGCCCGTCGAAGGACTCGACCGGAAGGCCTGCGTCGTACACGGTGAGCCGGAAGAGGTTCTGCGGGTCCGTGGTGCTCTCGGTGACGGCCAGCGCCACCGTGTTCGCCCAAGCCCCTGGCGAGCGGGCGACCACGGCGAGGGTCGGGCTGGTCCGCTCCTCGCGGTCGAGCAGCCCGACGCCGGCCAGCCGGGCGTTGCCCGTGTCGGAGCCGTAGCCCTCGGCGGGTTCGCCGTCGGTCACGACGCGGACGATGTAGGCGCGCCGGCCCCCGTTGTCGAAGAAAGCCTGAACGGCGTAGGCGAGGTAGCTATCGGTGCGGAAGCCGCCGAACAGGCGGGTGAACGCGGCGAAGCTGGTAACGAGCGGCGGCCGCGGCGGTTCACCGAAGGGCATCGCGAACCCCGGGACGGGCCCCTTGTCCGCGACCCCGACGAAGCCGGCCGTCGACGTGCTGACGCCCTCGATCGGCTTGACCGCCGAGGGGGCTTCGAGCACGTACACGCCCGGATGCAGCAACTCGGGCATCGGCCCTCCTCGGGCGCGCGGACTGCGGGCCTGGCACTGGATGCAGGCCTGGGTGACGCAGTGCTGACGCTCCGTGAGGAGACTGTCAAAGCCGCCCCGCGGAGTCAACGCTCGCCCTCGGCGCGGCGCCACCGACCTCACATACTGCGCCGGCCCTGCCGACCTGCGCGAACGGCCGGCTGTCCGGGGGCGTGGGTGCCCGGTGCGCGGGGTTCCGGGCCCCGACGCCGGGTCACCCACCGGAGCCGCGACACCAAACCGAACACCACCGAGCCAGGACGGCGGGGCAGGACGACGGACGGGCGGCCAGGGTTCGGCGGCGGTCGGCACGGCGGCAGCAACCCTGCGCAACCGCCGGGCGAAGGAGCCGCGCGGACTGGTCACCTCGGTCACCGACAGCGTGGCCGGTGAGTTCACTGCCAAGTACGGCCCTGACGGCCAGCTCGTCGAGCAGACATACCCCGGCGGCATAGTCCGCAAGGACACCGTCAACGCGGTCGGCGAGGCCACTGGCCGCACCTCCGACAACAAGGTGATCTGGGCGCAGAGCGCCGATATCTCCACCCAGGGCCAGGTGGCCAAGGACACCAGCTCCACCGCCACCCGCACCTACCAGTACGACCGGCTCGGCCGGCTGGTGAAGGCCGAGCAGAGCACGGTCACCACCGGCTGCGTCACCCGCCAGTACACCTTCGACGCCCACTCCAACCGCCTGTCCAAGCAGACCTCTCCGCGCGGGGCGACAAGCCGAAGGCCGCCACCCCGCCTGCGGGGTGGCGGCCTTCGTGCTGCTCAGAAGCCGGGGTGCTGGGGACCGTCGGGGACGATGAACCGGGCGCCCAGGTTGTCGTTGGGGGTTGAGGTAGACCAGCACGGTGAACCACACCGCCGCGGCCTTTGGGTTGCTCCGACGCGCAGCTGTGCCTGGAGGTGAGCTCTTGGCGGTGGTCCGGTCTGGGGGAGGGGCATGGCTGCTGGCCGGTCGCCGGTCGCCGGTCGCCGGTCGCCGGGCGCGGGCGCGGGTGACGGTGTCGGGGCGGGGTTCGGCGGCGCGTTCGCGGAGTGCGGAGCTGGCGGACGGGGCCGGTGCAGTCGCCGGGGTGGAGGTGAGCGCCGCCGGCGGGTGGTTGCCGACGGATGCGGCGGTCGCCGCGCTGGCGTAGCCCGGTGTGGTGGGTGAACCGCGGACGTCAGGTCTGGAAGGGGCGGAGGAGTTGGTGGATGCCGGCGGAGAGGTCGGCGTGGCCGATGTCGCCGGTGAAGTCGTCGGTCCAGAGCACCGGCTGGGTGGGGGCGAGCTGGAGGAGCAGGGTGAAGACGACGCGGAAGGGGAAGTCGAGGGGGTCCTGGTCGGCGAAGGAGAAGAAGGCGCGGTCGGCGAAGTAGGTGAGCTCGCGACTGTCGTCGCGGAAGGGGAGGGAGAGCTCGTAGGTGGTGAAGCGGGGGTCGGGCCCGCTGAGGCGGGCGTGGGGCCAGTGCTGCTGCAGGGCCCGGTCGAGCTGGTCGGGGGTGAAGTCCCAGGAGCCGCCCTGTTCCTGGTCCGGCATGACGAGGTACTTGCCGCTCACGGGATTCTTCCTTCCGGGTGGTCCGGCCGAGTTGGGGTTACTTCTCGATGCGGGTGCGGCCGGGAACGCTCTCGGCTGCCATGATCGCATCGAAGTAGGCGGCGGCCTTCTCGTCGTTGGTGATCACTTCGAGGTGGTTGATCGGTTCGTTGCGGGGGTCCTGGAAGGCGGAGGCGTACCGGCTGGCTTCCCACGTCTGGGCGGCGAGGACGTTCTCGTAGGCGATCGGGAAGACGTTGTCGACGTTCTCCAGCCGCAGGGGCGACTTGCAGCCAGGCTTCTGCCCGATGTACTTGCTGTCCACGGCCGCGCCGTCCTGGGGGCGGATGCCGTCGGCGTTCATGGTGAACTGGCTGCCGTCGGGCTTGTCGAGTGTGGTGTAGAGGCTGTACTCGGTACTGCCGGCGACCCGGATCTGGTACCTCCGCCGTTCCGCTTCCTCGGCCTTTGAGGCGTTCAGGGGGTCGTTCGCGGTCCACGACCGCCTCGGGTCGGTTGCGGCCTCGGCCTCGGCCATCCAAGCCGTCACCTGTGCCTGCTGGGCCGGAGTCAGGTCCTTGTAGGCGCTGTTCGGCTCGGGCGGCAGCGGTGGCAGTCCCGGTGTGACGGTGTTGACCACGGGCGGCTTGGCCGCGGCCATCGCATCGGTGGCGCCTGCCAGGACGACCGCGGTACCGGCCATGGCGGCTGCGGTCGCGGCGGCGCCGACCGGGATGAGGGCGGCCTCGGCGGCCTCGACAATCGCCGCGGCCTCGGCCAGGACCGCGAGTTCGGCACTGCCTTCGATCGCGGCCGTCATGGCGACGGCCGCCGTGCCCGCCTCGGCAACCAGAGCGGCCTCCCCGCCGGCGGCCGCGGCATCCGAGATGCCGAGCGTGAAGACCGTCAGGGCGATCCCGGCACCCGCGACGACCCCGGCGGCGATCGCGAGGTCCTCCAGGGTGTCGCGCAGGTCCTCGACCGCCTGCGCGTAGGCCTCGCAAGCCGTGCCGAGCTTGTAGGCGGCGTTGGTGATGCTGTTCAGCAGCGGTCCCGACGTCGCGCAGCCGTCGTGCACCTTCGCCCAGTTCGCGGCGAAGGAGTCGACGGCGCCGGACGTGCTGGAGGCGGTGACCTTCTGGACCCGCTTGTCGCCCTCCGTGCCGAGCCTGCTGATCAGCTCGGCCAGGCGCTTCCAGCCCTTGGCGGCCTGGCGCAGTCTGGTGGGGTCTGCCTGCGGCCAGAACTTGGCGAGGATGTCGTGCACGACGCCGCTGCCGGAGTGGCCCGCGGCTGACTGGATCCTCGCCCTGACCGGCTCCTGGTCGCATTGCGGGTTGGTGGAGGAAGCGGGCAGTTTCTGCGGGGACATCAGCTTGGCCGCGATGTCGGCGTCGGTCCTGACGTAGTTGACCGCCATCGTGTAGAGGCCGTTCGCGGTACCGCCGAGCTGGGCCACGACCTGGGCCATCGCATCGACCAGCTTCTGGGCGGCCGGATCGTACTTCGCCGCGAACTTCTTACCCGCGTCGTCGTCCCCGGCCATGCCGGCCACCGCGTCCAGCGAGCCGACCAGTCCCTGGTAGATCTGCCCCGCCCAGGCCTGCAGATCGGAGAAACCACCCGAAGCCACCAGCATGTCCGACGGCTTGACATGAAAACCGCTCACCGGCCACCCCCGAAACGCCTTGGGTACTCACCGTAGCAACGCCCCAGATCCCCTTGAAGCCCCTTCCTGCCGTCCCGTCAGGGTCTGTGCGCGACGAGGATTGGGTCCACCCGCTGCCCGGGCCCGCCCCCAACCTCCGCCCCCGTATCTCGGCAAGCCCGCCTGAGCCCTGGCCACCGCTCCCACCAGCCCGGCACCCCGCGCGCTCGACCGCCTCGTGGCCCACCTGCCCCGCACCGGCACCGTCCTGACGATTCCCGGGCCGAGGCCGGGCAAGCGGCCGCGGCTGGAGGTGAGCGCTAGGGGCGCGGGCAGTTGACCGGTCGGCGGGCGCGGGCGCGGGTGACGGTGTCGGGGCGAGGTTCCGCCGCCCGGCCGCGCACCGCGGAACCGTGGCTGCCTGACGCGACCTGCTTCGTCAGCCCGACGGAACCGGAGGCGGCGGTCCGGCCTAGGAGACGGACACGGACAGTTGACCGGTCGGCGGGCGCGGATGACGGTGTCGGGACGGCGGTCCGGGCGCGCGCGTGTAGCGGAGTCGTGGCTGCCGACGGGGCTGGCTCGCTCAGTGTGGTGGGGCGGGAGGCTGGGAAGGTCAGCCGGCGTGGAGGGCTGGGGTCCTGCGGGAGGGAAGGCAGGCAGGTTGCCCGGCGAGATGAGCGGAGAGTGGTCGCACCCTG
Organism: Kitasatospora sp. NPDC050463; assembly: GCF_040655255.1. NCBI lineage: Bacteria > Bacillati > Actinomycetota > Actinomycetes > Kitasatosporales > Streptomycetaceae > Kitasatospora > Kitasatospora sp. NPDC050463. Next base: position 13,125 of record NZ_JBFAJO010000059.1, on the reverse strand, counting down.
TAGGGGTGCGCCACCCTCGTGGGCGCCGCGCTGCAACGCGGTGGTGCCCGATCCCTGTTTCGTGGTGCAGCCACTACGCCAGGGGAGCCCGGCTCGGTGGCCGGAATTAGCGCTGCAACGAGGGTGACACTTTAAGGTGCGGGTCGGCAATGCCACCGGGCCGAAAGTGAATGAACTCCCGGCGTTTACCCGGCCTGATCTGGGCTTACGCAGAGGAGTGAACTTTGATCGTGGTCTCTCGGACACCTTTTCGGGGCAATTCCCTGGCGGCATCTGAATCAATCGCCGAGCTACGTGCGATACGGATTGTGATCGCTGTGTCACTGGTGAGAGGATCACACCGGTTCGACGCCCAAGGGGTCTGCAAGCCCCTGTCGGACCTTACTTGGTGCAGCCCGCGTCAGTCGCGTCCGTCCGCGGACGCGACTGATACCGATCAAAGGGAGCCGTGATGCGCTCGACCAGTCGTCTTTCCTCGCCTGTCCCGGACTGCTCGTCCCGTACCCTGACCGGGCCCGAGGCCGTCCTCATCGTCGTCATCGTGCTCCTCGCCGGCGCCCTGGCCGCCATCGGGCTGCCGATGTACGGAGTCCTGGAGTTCACCGGCGCTCTCGTCTACCTGGCCTGCCGGACCGTCAAGGGACTGCGCGGCCCTCATCCGGCCTCCATCGACACCATCTGATCGGCCGTGGGACGGCGTGAGAGCGCCGTTGCCGCGGACACGAAGGAACTCGAGACCCTGGCGCTGTGGCTGCGTGCCCAGCGCCAGGGCCTCGGTCTCACGTACACGGCAATGGCCGCCAAGACCGAGTTCTCCTCCTCCATGCTCTCCCGAGCCGCCAGCGGGCACGGTGCCCTCGCTACGGATCGTCGAGGCCTATGCCCGGGCCTGCGGAGCCGACCTGCGCACCGCCCGAGCCCACTGGAAAGCCGCCCGCTGGGCCGAGCAGAAGTGTCTCCACAAGGAGAACGCGGATGCGACCACCGGCTACATGGGCAGCGACATCACGGCCAGCCTTCACACCATGCTCGCCACCCTTCCCCAGCTCATCGACACCTTCGGCCCCCACGACGGCTTCAACGACGTACAAACCCTTGGAGTTGCCCACGTCCAGCCTCACCGCGAAGACTTGGTGTTGTGACATCGCCCTCCTTCGGAACCTGAAGTACACGCATGCCACGCGAACCGCACCGAAGCCTGATGTCCGAATTGGGCCGATCTGTCGGCTGGTGGCACTCAAGCAGGCGATACATGACTGCGGCCCTGGCCTGGTCACGTACCGTGGCGGTCGCCCCCGGGGCGACCGAGGATCGCAACTACATCGACCCCGACGACGGCGAGATCAAGGTCCCGGGTGGCGGTCGCCCCCCGGGGCGACCGAGGATCGCAACATGCTCACCAACACCCACGACACCTCCGAGGTCCGTCGTGGCGGTCGCCCCCGGGGCGACCGAGGATCGCAACCCCACCGTCCACTTCACGCTCACCACCGGCCCCGACGGTGGCGGTCGCCCCCCGGGGCGACCGAGGATCGCAACTCATGCCCGAGGAGTCTCCCGTGTCCGACCTCATCGTGGCGGTCGCCCCCGGGGGCGACCGAGGATCGCAACACCATCTTGGACAACGGGCACGTCATCCGGAAGCACGTGGCGGTCGCCCCCGGGGCGACCGAGGATCGCAGCACCGGGCGGTCTCTCGTCCCGGGAGGAACTGGGGAGGTAGTCGGCTTAAGTCTCCACCCCCGCTCGATCCGGACGGCCGTGCGGCGTGGCGGCCCGATGAGCATGTCCTGGCTGGCCGGGTACCTCGCGGTGATCAGTCCACCGCATTGCGGATGATCGAGAGGCTGGTCGCCGTCGGCGTGGTGGCCAGGGAAGGCAGCAGTGAGGACCGTCGGGAGGTGCGGACCGCGTTGACCGGGGCCGGGGCCCGGACAGTCGCCGACGCGGCCGACCGATGGCGCGAGGAGATTGCCCACATCGTCGCCTCGATGCCCGCACACCAGCGGGCCGGAGTGATCGACGCCCTGCACAGATTCGCGGAGGCCGTCGGCGGGCCGTCGGTGCAGGTCCGCCAGGTGGACGTGCTCGGTTGGTGACGTCCCGGCCGGCGGCTCAGGGCGTCGTGGTGTCCGGACGTAGGAGCAGCCCGAGCCCCTCGCGGGTCGCCGCGACCACGACCAGGTCACCGTCGACGAGCATCCGTGTCTCCACCGGTGTCCAGAGGAGTTCGGGCGTGGCGAGGTAGGGGTTGGCGAGGTCGGGAGTGCGTTCGGGCGGGTCGACGAGGTCGACGGCGAGGACGCGCCAGTGGCCGGGGCGCTGAGCCTCGGCCACCGTGCGGCCGGACAGGTACGGGTTTCCTGATACCTGGACGGCGGCGACCAGCACGACCTGGCGGCCGACGGCGAGGGCGCCGATCACTTGGCGGCCCATCATCGCCGAGGCGAACGAGGGCGCGGCGAGGAAGGAGACGCTCCGACTCCGAGTGGCGGCGCGAGGGTAGGAGTCCCGAAGCGCCTGGTAGATGTCGCCGGCGAAGTCGTCGTCGAACAGCCGCAGCACCACACGCAGTTCGGGGTTGCACTCTCGTCCGTACAGGGCTGCTTCGAGATTGGTGCCGTCGTCGCTGGTGAGCGTCATCAGGGCAGACGCCCGGTGCACCTTGGCGGCTTCCAGGACGCCCTCTTGGGTCGCGTCCCCGAGGACCACGGGCACGCCGTAGGAGCGGGCCCGGGCGATACCCAGGGCGGTCGGCTCGGCCTCGACGCAGACCACGGGCACCTCCAACTCCCACAGCCGCTCCAGCACTCGGCTGCCTACCCGTCCGAGCCCCACCAGCACGATGTGCCCGGACAGTCCGCGTGGCGGCCGGCGCAGCGCGGAAACGGTACGGAACGCCCCGAGCGCCTCCAGCGCGAGGGCGATCAGCAGGGGCATCAGCAGCATGCCACTGACGGAGGTCAGGATCTGCAGCACCTTTCGGCCCGGCCCCGCCTCGTCGGCCGGATCGGCGATCCCGAGCACGTCCAGTGTGGTCAGCCACGCGGCTCGGGTGGGGGACTGCCCGGTGAGCGCCCACGTCAGCGCCGCGAACACGATCACCAGCGCGGCCAGCCCGGTCAGCGCCCACCGCAGGCGCGGCGAGAACAGCGTGGAGAACGGCAGAGCCGACAGGCCGGGAAGCCGACGCGTCCGAGCCGGCGGCTGTGTCCGTCCGAGCAATTCAAGTACCACCCGCTCGGACTCCTGCGCCACCGACTCGGGGTCCGGCAGGAGGGCGCCCTCGGGCTCCGGGTGGGCACCACCGGGCGTGACGGCGAGGGTCGCAACTTCCTGCCCGCGCGCGGGCGCGGCGGGCGACACGACGGACAGGCGCAGTAGCCGCCCGTCGACGTGCACCACATGGCCGCGTCCGGCCACGGCGGCCGCCACGAGCGCGGGGGCGGCGGTCGCGGACGCCGACAGCACGGTGGTGGACGCCTGCAGGGCCGCCGGCGACAGCCCCGGGTGGTGGGTGGCGGCCGCACGGTCCAGCAACTGCTCGATCCGGCCGCCGAGGCGGCGGTTGTAGACGCGCAGCACGAGCCGCAGCCCTGGGTTGATCCGCCGGGCGCGCAGGCCCGCCTGGATGTTGGCCTGGTCGTCGTCCGACGTCAGCGCGAGCGCTGCGGCCTCACCGACGCCGACGGCCCGCAGCGTCGCTTCATCGGGTTGCTCGGCCTCGACGGCCGTGACGCTCACCCCTTCGTCGGCGGCCAGGGCGGCGATGTGCGGACCGTGTCCGCGACGCAGGGACGGCAGAACGACGGTCACCCGCTGGCCGTAGAGCGTCGCGAGTTCGACCGCGAGCCGGTGCGCGAGGGCGTCGTCGCCGAAGACGACCATGTGTCCGGTCGGAGCGTCGCCTGCCGGGCCGGCCTGCGTGGGCACCGTTGCGGGCCGGCCCGTGGCCGGCTCGGTCTCGGCGGACTGCTGGAGGGAATGGGTGGACATCGCGCCAGTCTGCCCGGCCGTATTCACGGGCCGGCTACCGGTCGGAAATCGTTGACGAACCGTCATTCACATGGCTCGCGGGCGCGGCGGTCGGTCAGGACGCGCGGCACCGCTCGTGGGATGCCCGGCCCGGCCGGTTTGCGGCTGCCCCGGGAGCTGCGAGCTGAGGTCATCCGCTCTGTTGCGGTGTCGGTGCCGTGAGGGCGGGAGTGGGGTCCGAATCGCGTCGGGCGATCGCTACGGCGCGTGGCCGGTGGTCGGCGAACACACCGGCGTCACTGGAGCGCAGGCCGATGAGGTCGAACAACAGGGGGCGACAGCCCTGCCGGATGAGCCGGAGCTGGCGCTCGCGCGCGGCATCGACCGCCGGCAGGTCGAGATCGCCGCTGGTGTGCAGCGTCGTCCAGCCGTGCCGTTCACCGTGAGTCACGTTCGCTGCGCCCACGTGGGGCCTCGGTGGAGGGCGAAGTCCTTAACGCGTTCTTGACGCCTTCCTGTCGCGTTCTTGACGTATCGTTTCCGCTCGGTGAGCCGGGAAGCCTGGTCGGCACAGTGATCGACGACGTCCTTCGGTGAAAGGCCCGCTCCCGTGATGTCTCCCGCTACCGCCACACCCGCCCCGTCGGCTCCGTCCGGCCGCGGGCCCCGGCGCTCGGTTCTCTTCTTCGCCTTCGCCTTCGCCGTGATCGCGGATCCGGTCTCCTCGGTCGCCTACGCGATCGAGGCAGCCCTGCACGCCCTGCACGGCGACCTCGCGCTGCTGCTGCCGACCATGGGCCTGGTGGTCGGCCTGGTCGTGGTCGTCACCGCCAACTACTGGCAGCTGGTGCGCCGCTTCCCCAAGGGAGGCGGCGCCGCAGCGGCGGCCGGGCGCGCCTTCGGGCCCCGGTGGACGTTCCTGCCGATCGGCGCCCTCGTCGTCGACTTCGTCCTCACCATCGGCATCTCCATCTCCGCCGCCACGAGCGCGGTGATCGCGCTCGCCCCCGGTCTGGCCCCGGTCCGCATACCGCTGGCACTGGTGCTCCTGGTCGTCGTGGCCGCACTCACCTGGTTCGGGCACGGCGGCAGGCTCCTGTTCGCCGGGATGACCGTCGTCTTCGTCGTGGTCGCCGTCGCCGTCGTCGTCCTCGGCTTCACCTCCCCGCACGCCGTCGGCACCGCCCCGGCCCACACCGACCCGGGCCGCTCGGCCGCACTCGCCGTCGTGCTCGCCTTCCCCGTCGCCATGGCCCTGGCCACCGGGGTGGAGGCGCCGTCCACCGCGATCGCCCAGCTCGGCCAGCTCGACGACGACCACCGCCGCCGCTTCGGCCGCGGCACCCTCGCCCTGCTGCTGGTCATCGTCGGCGGCCTCACCCTCGCGCTCACCGCCCTCGCCGTGGAGCTCCACATCGGCCTGCCCGGCGCCGACTCCACCCAGATCGCCGACATCGCCCACGCCGCCGCCGGCCCCGGCTGGCTCTACGGCGCCTTCCAGCTCACCAGCTCCCTGCTCCTGCTCGCCGCCGCCAGCTCCTCCTTCCAGGCGGGCCCCGGCCTTCTCAAGGCCCTGGCCGGAACGGCGAAGGACCCCGGCGTCCTGCCCGCCGTACTCGGCCGGACCAACAAGCACCACACCCCGTACTGGTCCGTCGTGGTCTACCTGGCCGCAGCCGCCGTGATCATCGTCGCTGCGGCCGGCCGGGAGCAGGAACTGGTGCTGTTCTACGCCGTTTCGGTCTTCGTCAGTTTCCTGGTCGGACTGCTCGCCATGACCCGCTTCGCGCGCGGTGAACGCAAGCCCCTCGTCGCCGCCGTCAACGCCCTCGCCGCGGCGGCCGTCGCCTTCACCCTCGTGGTGAACCTGATGCGCGGCTGGCCGGTGCTGTCCCTGGTCGCCACCCTGCTGATCGGCGGTGGCCTGTACATCTGCTGGGTCCGCGCCGGCAGCCCGAACGGCATCGAGGACGTGGAGCGCCAGGCCGAGACGGTCTGAGGCGCCGGCGGTCTCCAACTGCATCCAGGAGACCGCCGGCACCGTCGATGGTGCGGGCAGTGCGGCCGAACTACCACTCACGGTAGTAGGCCTCTGTCGGCTGCCGGACGTGTGCCCGTTGGCGACGGCCGAGAGGGCCTCTCGATGGCGCGGTCCGCAGCATCCGCGCCCCGGAGACTGAGCAGAAGACAGGGTGTTCGATAAGTCCGCAGCCCATCACCAGTGGTTCAATCGCCAGCCGATTGCGTGTGGACGGGCTGCCTTGCGTTCAGCATCGGGGTGCCGCAGTCGCCTCCGCTGCCAAGGCGGTCTGTCCTTGCCGGCTTTGCTGGCCGACGAGTCGTTGCCACCGGCGTGGGAGCCAAGCTGGTCGACCATCCCGCGGTCTCGCTCGACCTCCCGTTCCTCGCGAGGTGGCCTCGATCGGTTCGCGCGGGTGGGATCCCTCGGCGATCGGTGTGCCTGATGCCAGCTCGCGGACCTTGTGGGATCCCCGGCCGACGAAGATCGCACCCAGACGGCGATGCCGACCGCGATGCCGACCTGCCGGAAGGTGTCGCTGATACCGCCCGCCATGCCGCTCCTCTCCTTGGATACCACGCTCACCGCGACATCTGGGGTATTCGAGGCTTCCGTCGCGGTCAGGTTCCCCTCGGGGACTCGTGACCGCGACCCTGGCCAATTCCGTGACCACGAAGCCTGAGAAGTGGGGGAATTCGCTGACCGTTCACAGGGGAAGAGGTCCGGGGCCACCCGTATCGGCTCCGGACCGCCGCCTGTCATTTCATTGCGTCATCCCGAAGATGAGCAGACGGTCCAGGAGCAGCGACGAGAGGGCGGGGCGGCTGAGGGTTTCGGGTTGCATGTATGCGCGGGCCACGACCCGGATCGTGCTCATGTCGACGGGCCTGTCGGTGCCGTATCGCGCGCAGAAGTCGGTGGTGGCGGAAGGGAGCGCGGTCACGTGCGGCCCCGAAGGTCCGTTGCTGCCGGCGCGACTGAACGCCCAGGCGTACAGCTTGTCCGCGTCCGGCTGGTCGGGAACGAAGTCACGCGCGCTCCCATGGCTGCGCACTGCTCTCGGGAGCGATGGCAGGGTATTCGACGGGCGGGGTGGTCTTCGCCAGTGGTTCAGCCGGTGGCCCGACCAGGCGTTCTCGGACGGTCTCGGCGGCCGTCCCAGGGACCGACCGCCTGCCGTCACCCAAGTGCTGCGGAACCCGGAACGTGGCGTCCGTGTTCGACGCGCGGCCCGGCGCCATCCGGGCCCGGGCCCACCGGGCTTGTCGGCCGCACCGGGGGAGCCGCCGGCCGGATACGCCCTGGTGGCGTCGATCAGGTCGCCGAAGACGTTCTCCGCGGGGCGAGCCGTCGGCGCCGGTCAGGACGATGGCCGCGGGACGGCCGCGGGCTCTTCCCGACGCTGATCGGCCAGGGCCCGGACGGATGCGGGGAAGGGCTGCTCCGCCCAGATGATCTTGCCGAGGGGGGTGTACCGGGTGCCCCAGCGCTCGGTGAGCTGGGCAACCAGGAACAGGCCGCGGCCGCCCTCGTCCGTGGTCGCCGCGTACGTCAGGTGCGGCGAGGTGTTGCTGCCGTCCGACACCTCGATGATCAGGCTGCGGTCGCGTAGCAGCCGTACCCGTACCGGCTCCGAGCCGTACCGGATGGCGTTGGTGACCAGCTCGCTGAGGGCCAGTTCGGTGGCGAAGGCCAGCTCGCTCAGGCCCCACTCGTCCAGCGTCGCGGCGCTCCACGCACGGATGTCGGCGACGGCGGCCGGGTCGGACGGCACGTCGCGCTCGACGACCTGCTCCGGGGCGAGCACCTTGGTCTTCGCGATCAGCAGTGCCACGTCATCCTGCGGATGGGCCGGCAGCAGGGCGTCGAGCACGGCCTGGCAGCTCTCCTCGGGCTGCCGGTGGCGCTGCAGGAGCGCCGCGCGTAGCAGCTCCATGCCTACGTCGAAGCCCCGGGTACGCTCCTCGATCAGCCCGTCGGTGTAGAGCACGATCTGGGTGCCCTCGGCCAGCTGCACCTGGGCCGTCTCGTACGGCATCCCGCTCGCTCCCAGCGGCGGTCCGGTCGGCAGTTCGGGGAACTCGACGCTGCCGTCGGGCCCGACCAGTGCGGGCGGCGGGTGGCCGGCGGTCGCGATGGTGCAGAGGCGGGAGGTCGGGTCGTAGATCGCGTACAGGCAGGTGGCTCCGGTGACGCCAGTGCCGGTGCCGCTGTCGGTCTCCTCCTGGTCGATACGGTTGACCAGCTCGTCGAGGTAGCCGAGCAGCTCGTTCGGTGCGACGTCGAGGGCGGAGAAGTTGTGCACGGCGGTGCGCAGCCGGCCCATGGTGGCGGCGGCGTGCAGCCCGTGGCCGACCACGTCGCCCACCACCAGGGCGACTCGGCTGCCGGGCAGCGGGATCACGTCGAACCAGTCGCCGCTTACTCCGGACTGCGCGGGCAGGTAGCGGTGTGCGACCTCGAGCGCGCTGTGGTCCGGCAGGGCACGCGGCAGCAGGCTGCGCTGCAGGGTCACGGCCATGGCGTGCTCGCGGGTGTACCGGCGGGCGTTGTCGATGTTGACGGCGGCCCGAGCGACCAGCTCCTCGGCCAGCGACCGGTCCTCGTCGTCGAAGGGTTCGGGCTTCTGCGACCGCCAGAAGTTGACGACGCCCAGGATGATGCCGCGGGCCTTCAGCGGGGTGGTGATCAGCGTGTGCACGCCGTAGTCCAGGATGCGCCCGGTCCGCTCCGGGTCCTGGGCCTGCCAGCCGCGCGCGACCTCCAGATCGGGGACGACCTGCGAGCGGCCGCTGTCGAAGCCGCGGGCCATCGGGGAGGACGGGATGAAGGCGGTCAGCCGGCCGCGCGGGTAGAACGGGTGGTCGTCGCGGATGCCGTGGACGGCGGTCCGGCGCAGGTTGACGGCGCCACCGGTGGGCTCGTCGCCCTGCAGCACGGGGTCGGCGAGGTCCACGGTGACGAAGTCCGCGAAGCCGGGCACCGCGACACGAGCCAACTCCTCGGCAGTGTGCTCGACGTCGAGGGTCGTGCCGATGCCGACGCCGGCCTCGTAGAGCAGGGCCAGCCTGCGGCCGGCCACCTCAGCCTTGCCGGACAGCGCGAGAAGCTCCGTGGAGTCGCGGATCGTCGCGACCGTTCCCATGGCGCGGCTGCGGGGGTCGGTCGGCCGCTGGTTCACTGCGATGAGCCGGTCGTCGACTCGGTGCAGCTCGTCCGTGACCACCCTGCCCGACAGCAGCAGCTTTGCCGCGTCGGGGTCGAGTCCCTCGAGATCGCCCAGGTGCCGCCCCTCGGCCTCGGCCGGCAGGCCCAGCAGCTCGCGAGCCTCGTCGTTCGCCAGGAGCAGCCGCCCGTCCTGCCCGACGATGACCACGCCCTCGCGCACCGCGTGCAGGACGGCGTTGTGGTGCTCGTAGATGCGGGCCAGTTCGCCCGGATCCATACCGTGCGTCTGGCGCTTCAACCGCCGGGCGATCAGAGCGGTGCCGGTCGTGGCCACCGCGACGGCGGCGGCGCCGGTGCCGAGGATGAGCGGCAGCTGCCGGTTGTGGGCGGCGGTGACGTTCTTGACCTTGAGCCCCGCCGACACCAGGCCCGCGACCGATCCGTCCGGAGCGGTGACCGGCGCGACCGCTTGGACCTCGTGGCCGAGCGGACCGTGCACGCTCTCGGTGTAGATCTGGCCGGCCAGGGAGGGGCCGATGGTGCCGACGAACTGCTTGCCGATCCGGTCCGGCAGCGGGTGCGTGTACCGGATGCCCTGGTCGTTCATGACGACGATGAAGTCGACGCCGGCCTGCGCGCGCGTCGCCTCCGTGATCGGCTGGAGAATTGCCGTCGGATTGGGCGACTTCAGTGCGGCGAGTAGGCCCGGTGAATGCGCGAAGGTTTCCGCGACGGCCACAGACCGGTTCTTCGCCTCGGAATCGCTGCTCCTCCGCGACTCGAGGACCTGCGCGAGGATCGCCCCGAGGACGAGCAGTACCACGACCACGAGTTCCAGGGCGAATACCTGTGTGGCAACGCTCCGGCGATTTCTCGTGCTCAGTGCCTTCCTGAATACTTTCCGTGATCGATCCGCTTGTTCGACCATGCTCCCATTTCTAACACCACGCAGGCCTTGTTCCGTCGGGTCGTCTCGCTGTCCGGATGAAAATCGGTACACGGATGAAGAGGGCGGCGAGGTGGAGCGGCGGCGGATGTCCCGGCAGTGCGGGGTTCCGAAACGGAGCTGAACCATCGCCGCAGCCTGACCGGTTCGCCGAGTTCGTCGCGTACCACCTGCGAGGACCGCGAGTCCGGCGAGGCGCACAACCACCTCGGCAACGGAGGCGTCTTCTGACGGGCCCGGGGCACCACCAGCGCTTCGGCCTGCTGCACGTCGACTTCGAGACACAGGTTCGCAGGCCCAAGGCCTTGTACGCCTGGCACCGCGACCTGATCGCTGTCCAACGTTCCAACCATGCAGCGTAGTCGAGCGGGGGCCGTCGCCAGTGGTTTGCTCGGTGGCCCGACCAGGAGCGAGGCCGGGTCAAGGGCAGGTGCGTGAGCTTCATCGGGCGCCCGATGCCACCGGCTCCCCGACGCCACCGACTCTGCTCGCCGATGACGGACGGGGGCCGGGAGACTGAACCGGATTCGGAGGGGTGGGTGGCTTGCGCTCCGCCGTACGGGCGGACGGCCACGAACTCCGCGCGTGCCGGATGCATCGCCCATGTGCGCGGCGCAGAGTTGAGGACATGGACATCGAACGGCGCTCGGCCGGCGAGCAGCCCGGGGGCGCACCCCGGCCCTGGTGCTGGTAACGATCGCCCTCGTCGTGGTGCTCACCGTGGCGATTCTCCAGTCGCCCGCCTCGACCCGTCTCGGCCCGCTGCTCGTGATCGCCCCCGCGTTGACCCCCTCCTTTGCCGGGCCCCGGGGCACCGCAGCCGTCGGAGCGCTCACCGTCGCCGCCGGCCTCCTCATCGCCCTCCTTCGCGGCGGCCTGACCAACGGCGACCACCTGGCACAGCTCGCCGCGCTTGCCACGCTGTCGATGATGATCGTGCTCTTCACGGTGGTCCGTGAACGCCGCAACCGGCAGCTCGCCCGCGCCCAGTCGGTGGCCGAAGCCGCCCAGCGCGCTCTGCTGCGCCCGATTCCCGAACGGATCGGCTCCCTGCAGATCGCCACCATGTACCTGGCTGCGGAGTACGAGGCACAGATCGGTGCCGACCTGTACACCGCGACCCGCAGTGGCGACGGGGCGCGGATGATCATTGGAGACGTCCGCGGGAAGGGCCTGGCCGCCGTCGGAGAATCCGCCCTGTTGCTCAGTGCCTTTCGCCTCATCGCCGCACAGCACGCCACGCTGCCCGATCTCGCCTCCACGCTGGACCGCAACGTCAGCCGGTACCTGCTCGACTTCGCCCAGACGGACAGCGAGACAGCCGAGCACTTCGTCACGGCCCTGTTCCTCGACATCCCCGACGACGCCCCGGTGGCGCGCCTGACCAACTGCGGACACCCGCCACCGCTGCTCCTGCGCCACGATCGCGTTGTCTGCCTCGACGGCGCGGCCGCACCGCCGCTTGGTCTCGGCACCCTGGTGGCGGACGACTACCCGGATGACACGGTCCCCTTCGAGGTCGGGGACACCCTCCTGCTGTACACCGACGGCGTGATCGAGGCCCGTGACCGGTCCGGCGTGTTCTACCCTCTTGCCGAACGCGTCGCCCGCTGGAACGGCTGCACACCGGAGGCACTGGTCAGCCACATCCGCCGCGATCTGCTGGCCCACGCCGGCGGGCGCCTCGGGGACGACGCGGCCGCCGTTGCCATCCGGCGCACGGCAGGGCAGCCCGGCCAAGGTCTGCTCGGGCTGCTGTAGGGAGCCACGCGGGGCGCCTCGTCCCGCCACGTCCCACCGTCGAGGCCGGCGGAGGCCGGTTCAGAGCCCTGGCCTGTACGGCAGTGTCACCCCCACGGTCGCGGCCCAGATGTCGTCCTTCGAGGCCGTGGGCGCGACCGCGCTGCCCCACGCCAGCGCCAGCCGTGTCGGTGACGTCCGGCGCGTTCAGCGCGTCCGGGGGCCCCTGCACGGGCGTGGACCGGGTCGCTCCGTGGTCCAGCGAGAACGACAGTCATCCCCGGCCAGGTCGTGCAGCCGATCGCCGCCGAGCGCGACGCCTTCGCGGACCGGGTGGACACCCTCACGTACGTCGCCAAGCGTCACAAGGAGGGATACCTGGACGCGGTCCGGGACGTGCAGCGACTCAAGGCCCGTGTCGCCGAGCTGGAAGCGGAGGTGACGCAGCTGCGTGCCCCCGGTGTCGTGGTCGCCCGCCCGGGGGCGGGGATCGACGAGGAATCGGCGGCCGGCGAGCCGGCCCAGTCTCTTCGGGACCGGCTCCGCGCCAGGTACCCTGCGACCGCAGAGGCGCTGGACTGCCGGGATGCCGGGGCCGATCCGACCCGGAACGCCGAGGACTGCCCGCATTGTTAGAACGACCTGTCGTACCCGTGGAGCTGCCCCGGGCGCGTCCGGCCCTCCTCGCTCCAGTAGACGTCCTGCAGGTCGAGCAGCAGCGCAAACTCGTCCGCGATCACCACCGATGACCGATCCTCCCGTTCCCGAGCCGGTCGGCCCGATCGTGGTCGGTACGGACGGTTCGGCCCCAGCCCGGCAGGCTGTGACCTTCGCCCTCCGTTAGGCCCAGTTGCGCGGTACCGGCCTGCGGGCCGTCTGCGCGTAGGAGTACACCCCCACCCGGCACTCCGGCTCAGGTCCTCCTCGAAGCGAGCAAGGACGCCTGCCTGCTCGTGGTCGGCTCCCGCGGATCGGGTGCCTGGGGACGCCTCACCCTCGGCTCGACCAGTACCGAGATCGTCCACCACGCCCGCCTCCCGGTCGTTGTCGTCCCTGCGGAACACGACATCGCACCTTCCTGAACGCCGACTCCGACCACGGCGCCGCAGGCGGCCCCCGGCGAGGCCGCATCGAGCGTGGCGGCCGGTCCGTGGCGCCGACGGTGCTGCCGCCGGCGGGACTGAGGTGTCCCCTGGAGTGTGGACACAGGGGTTTCATGCCGCGAGGGAGAGTTTAGCCGGGGCGTGGTGCCGCTGTTCGAACTCGATGGGTGGGA